>NZ_LR134289.1:5037500-5337500 GCF_900636535.1 Chryseobacterium gleum | reverse complement strand
CGCCTTAGTACTTCTACTGCCGCTATTCTTTGTATTTACGGGACTTCGTACACAAATCGGCCTGCTTAATGACAGCCATCTGTGGATGACCGCAGGATTTATTATTCTGACTGCTGTTCTAGGAAAATTTGCAGGAAGTGCCCTTACAGCAAAGTTTGTAGGCATAAGCTGGAAAGAAAGCTTAACGATCGGAGCCCTCATGAATACAAGAGGTCTTATGGAGCTTATTGTCCTCAACATTGGGTATGATCTTGGTGTTTTAAGTCCTGAAATATTTGCAATGCTAGTGATCATGGCCCTTTTTACAACTTTCATGACGGGACCAGCTCTTGACTTTATTAATTTCATTTTTAAATCTAAAAAAAATCAGGACGAACCTATTCAGGATAATGATTCCAAGTACCGTGTGCTTCTCTCATTTGACAAGCCGGAATCAGGAAGTACCCTTTTAAAACTGGCTCACAACTTTACCCATAAAATGAATGGCAATAAAAGCATCACAGCCATGAACATTGCACCGGTAGATGAGATGCATGCCTATGATAGTAACGAATATGAAAATTCACAGTTTCAGAATGTAATTGAAACCTCTCAGGATCTTAATCTGGAAGTTACTACCCTCTTCAAGGCGTCTACTGATATTGAAAGTGATCTTACCAGCATTACCAATAAAGGACATTATGATCTGCTTCTGATCATGCTTGGCAAATCTATGTATGAAGGCAGTTTATTAGGAAGATTATTAGGCTTTACAACCAAGATCATTAATCCTGAAAAACTGCTGAACACAGTAAAAGGTAAAGGAAATATATTCAACAATTCTCCTTTTGACGATTTTACCCTTCAGATTCTCGACAAAACCAATATTCCTGTGGGAGTTCTGGTGGAAAAGGATTTTAACGCAGCAGATAAAGTATTTGTTCCGATTTTTAATCTGAGTGATTTCTACCTTCTTGAGTATGCTAAAAGGCTGATCAATAACAATAATTCTCAGATTATCATTCTGGATGCTGCAGGACAGATCAGAAATAATATTGAGGTAAAAGAACTTATCAGAAGTATTGAACAGGTGGCTCCCAATCATATTACGCTGTATAATGAGAAAAAAATTGAGAAAGAATTCCTGAACTCTCAGGACCTGATGCTGGTCAGCAGTAAAAGCTGGAAAAACCTGATCGATACCAAAAGTCTTTGGCTTTCTGATATCCCATCTACATTAATAATTTCAAACCCCTAGACCAAAATAACACACCGATATTTCTATTTCTACCGGAAGCTGTAAATATTATTCGTTGTCTGTAAAGAAAAAACGGGTATATTTATAGCTTCAATTTTTTGGGACATGCTGATTAACAGTGAAAATGGAGTTATAAAGCTGGAAACCTTTAGTACCGGACTTTATAAAGGAATGAGTCTTGATCAGCTGAAACAGTCTGATTTTTATAGAGAAAAGTATCATGATGTGTGGGATGTAAAAACCGGATATTTCTGGTATTATTTTAAGCTTATAGAAATACAGGGATATCAGGTATCTTTCAGACTGTGCTTTTTTGAAAATCAGCTGGACATTGTTCACATGAACACATGGGAAAATGGTGATGCTAAAGACTGGAGTGAATGGACGGAGGAAAAAGAAATGAATGTCTTTCACAGGAACAACACTTTTCTTACAAAGGTTCTGAATAGATCTCCAACCCAAAAAAAGAAAAAACCTTTCCCAAGCTGCACCTTCAAGTTTCCCTGGGGAAATGTTTGGTCGGTATACGACCCGAGAAGCGCCGCCAGCCTGATGGGAATCTATTATAATGAAGAGGAAAAATAAATAAAATAACTTATAACCAAAGATTAAGATTGTAATATGTGCCGATATGCCATGATGGTTTACAAAGGTCATTATGCCTGTTTCAACTGCCGGAAAACATTCAAACGCCGCCACCTTAAAGATGTGGACCGGGATGCTCAGGTTTCAGTGGAAGCCAAATGTCCTGAATGCGGAAATCTGATGGCTAATATGGGACTCGACTTCAAATCACCACCTAAAAATGATGATAAGCAATGGGCCCATATCCAGGATTTGTATACCGTCGGAATTACTTTTCATTCGTGTGGATGCTCCGGCCCCGGTTATATACCGCAGGACCGGAAAGCAATTATTGAATATCTGGAAAAGATCCGATCAGAATATATGAAATCACTGGTATTCTGGAGATATCGTATTGAACCTGAAACAAAAAAAGAAAGGGAACTGGATTATCAGAAGAACAGCTCACATCTATGGGCCGTCAACCGTAATGCGTTCAAGGAAACTGTCACGAATCAGGAAGGAATTAACTATTGGCTTAAAAGAATCAATGAAGTTGAGGAAAGACTGAATATTATTAAAGCTGATCAAAAGAAATAACAGACGTTATTCTGCCAGTTTCAGAAGCTTTTTGAAACGCTCTGCTAAGTTTTTCTCCTGTTCAGACGTATAATCAGCACCGATATTAAATCCACGTCCTGTAGTATTACTGATCATAATGATATTTCCATTTTCAAAGTAATTCCTGGTTGTGATAACCTCGGACTTATTAAAATACGGACTCTCCTCCTTCTGCAGATTCTCCTTCAATATCCTTCTTTTTGAAAGAAGTCCATTTTGTCATGGAATTGATTCTTTTAAAATTAGCCTGAATAGGTTTTATCCTATTTTTTAAACTCTCGCTGGCCGTAGTATCTTTCTCATTAAATGTTTCTCCAATCTTTACAGTATCCTGTGCTTTAGTAGTGAAAAAAACAGACGCTTGATCGCCTGACTTCTGAGCCTATACAGAACCCAACTGATCAATATTATGAAAACTCCGTGTAAGAATCTATTCTTCATATTGGCTTTTTATAGCTTTAAAATTAATAATAACTTTTGGTTGTATTTGTATATCATGAAACCACAAAAGTTTCTTATTTGCTTATTGTAAGTTACAGCGAACTGTTTTAAAAGTATACAAACGTTGAAAACCCTTATAGCAGCTGAGATTCCTTCGGAATGACAAACTGTATGGATAAGCCATTATTCCAATTGTGTCATTCCGTAAGAATCCATCCGCATTAAACCAACAAGAAAGCATCAACATAAATTTCAATCCTGACCAACATCACAACTGGAGACATAAAAATTCCCATCCTCCGGAGGGGTGGCGAAAATTCAAAGAATTTTTGACGGGGTGGTTATCTATATGGTATCAATCTCATGTCGTAATTCTACTACAATTTTCAAAATTTAACCCCAAAAATTAATTTCAAATACAGTTTTTTAATAGCTTTATAGGATAATTCACTTTGGATGGAAATTGATTTCTTACAATATCAGGTACGGAATGGAGACACGCTGACTTCTATCGCTTCCCGGCTGGGCATGACCGGTGAAGAACTGAAGCTGTTTCATAATGATCATTGTGAAAAAATGGACAGGATCTGGTTTGAAAACCTTAATAAAGTAAAAACGATCTTTGTTCCTGTACATTACAAAACAGAAGTACAGAAAGAACAGGAAAGAAAAAATACTCTTCCGTCACAACTCTCTCCTTCCTTTTTTGCCACAACATACACTGTTAACGAAAGTTTTGAAAGCCCTTTTGAAGATCCGGTTAACATCGGTTACACCATTGATCTTAATCTCCGCAAAGACCAAAACAAAGAACAATATATTGCAAGCTACATCCAGAAAGATTTTACATCTGATGGAAACACGCCTGATGATAAAATAAGCAGTCTTTCTATTGCCTGCATGAAAAGTATTATGCCCCTTGAGTTTATTATTAATAAACATGGCAAAATCACGGGGCTTGCAGATCATAAAAAAATCACTGACACTTTTATCCATCAGCGTAAAGATCTTGAAGAGTTCTATATAGGAGAAGTTTCTCAAAATTACATGAATGCTTTTGAAAGAAATATTAAAGACGAATCATTTTTATTACAGCAGTTTCAGAGTACGCTTCTTTTTCAGACGCTGTTTCCGAAGACAGACTGGTTTCAGAAGAAAACAAAGTGGAAAGAACCGCTTTATTTTTTACAGAATTCTTTTCCGGTACAATGTGAAATCAATATAGAACAGGAAAATGGAGGCGAAAACACTGTTTTAATGATTTTGAATGGCAAAATCAGTGAATTATGTACATCCCAGGAGATCCTGCGTGGGATCAGGCTTAATGAAAAGACATCGGAACCTGCATCAGGTACCATTATATTAGAATACACCACCCACAAAAAAAATAAAAATCTTCTTCAGGCAAAAGCTTCGGTTTCATTGAGCCATGAAGGATTATCAATACACCAACACCATATCAACATAACACAAGGATAATATGAAAAATTATGTCATACAAAAAGGCGATACGTTCAGTTCGCTCGCCCGGCAGTTTAAGGTGAAAGATGAAGGAATTTTAAAAACGTACCACAACCTTCACTGCCCGCCGGAAGATGTTATGCAGGAACCTGTTCCCGGAAAAAAGATTTTAATTCCGGAAGATCCTCAACTTATTGCTGAAGAAACAGAACCTCATAATACCTCTTCATCCTCTGGAGAAGAATATACAGAAAATACTAGTCCGGGGGAAGAAAATCCAGAAGGAGAACAACCATCTGAAAAAGCTGAACAATCGAATAAAGAAGAAAAAAAGGAAGATAATAGTGAAGACAATAGTTCTACCCCTCATGAAGGAAAATATTTCGTTGTGCAGAAAGGAACAGTACAGTGTGATCAGGGATTCAAATTTCCAAAATTTAAGGTAACAAGCCATCAGAAGCATTACTGGAACGACGAAGAAGGAAACGCTGATTATCTGGCTGTCACAGAAGATGATTTGCAGCTCGATCCTGCAGCACAACCATTCGGGCAATGTAAGCTTAAACCGACTTCAGGAGGCTATCTTCCCTGCGCTTACGCTCCTGCCGGAAAATGGCAGAAAACCTATGAAAAGGTAAAAGTGATGGGGAAAAGCTGTCTTACGGAAATTTCAGAACTGATGTGCAGCACGGGAGGGAAAATAACCATTCTCAAGCACGGACAGCAAAGTGAAGCAGGCAAAAGCAATGTTGCCAAAGCAAATACGCAGGAACAGCAGGTTTATAATCCCGTTGTAGATTTTGATGAATTCAAGGAAGATACAAAAGGAACAGACGAACTTTATTACAGCTAAGCCATGACAGGAACTATTACCGGAAATCAGAATCCTTTGGCAGGAACAACATATTCCTACGAAGTAAAACCTTCCCTCCTCTCATTCGGACTGAAAGGTGAATATGAATGGTATCTTTACAAGAAACAGAAAAACGGAACCTGGAAAGACATCACCGGAAAGCCTAAAACCGGTGAAAAGGTAACTTACCGATTTGGAGAAATAGCCTTAGGAATAGAGTTTCAAATGAAAGTCTACGAGATTAAAAAAGCTATTTTACCAGGACTTCCTGCCAGCAAGGAACTGGCTGGAACCCTTATCTTGATTCCAACAAGCAATAAAGTGTCAAAAATAGATAAAGTAGTTCTCTTCAACCGGGGAGCAGCTAACGTCAATAAAGCCAGTTATCGTGATACCCTTATTGCGCAGGCTCATTGCATTGGCATGTTTAATAAGGAGATTGAATTCCATCTCTGGGAAGATGATGCGCCGGGAAAAGGCCATGATCCTGTCAT
Organism: Chryseobacterium gleum; assembly: GCF_900636535.1. NCBI lineage: Bacteria > Pseudomonadati > Bacteroidota > Flavobacteriia > Flavobacteriales > Weeksellaceae > Chryseobacterium > Chryseobacterium gleum. The sequence goes on along the minus strand of NZ_LR134289.1, from coordinate 5,331,829 downwards.
TAATAAAAACAACCGTCATACCCGCAGCTACAAAGCTCTGGTGAATGCAAAAGGTATTGCAGAAGTACAAATCCCCCTGATGTCTGATGAAAAAATCCTTCGCCAGATAGCCAATCAGTTTATGATGAAAGGTGACAAAAGTGAAGGAGCCAATCATGAATATTATGTTACGGCAAGCTATTCAGGTCAAATTCAGGGAGCAAGCCAGGTGAACGTAGATGTAGCTAATCCGGATTATAAGGGACAATCTCAAAATCAACCTAAACCGCAGCCTCAAGGACATACTCCAAAATTCACACCAGGACAAAAAGCTCCCAAACAGCCTGATCCTAAAGGCAATATTATAGAAGCTGTTTTCATTGATGATAAAGGAAATGAACTTTCCAAAGTTGCTGTAGGGGATAAAGTAAGGGTCAGGATTCATTCCAAAAATATGGTGGGAAAACACATTCAGTATGTAGTTTGGGAATATGATACTACGTCTAATGATGAAGTTTACAGAAGCGGAAACATTAAAATTCCTGCCGATGTATGCGACACTTCAGGGTTTGTCATTACAAAAGATATTTTTGACAAAGGAATAGACTCCCCTATCGGCGATCCAGACTCGGATAAACAAAACTATTTTATCGAAATTATTTCCAAGGATCTTTCTGCGGAATCTCAGAAATTTGGGGTAAATCCGGAAGGCCTGATGCAGGTGGAGAAATTGAAGAGTGCGGCGGCGGTGCAGAATACACAAAAACCAGATCAACCAGGAAGTTGTATATGTCAGGAACAGTATAAAGATTTAGTATGGGGAGGAAAAGTAAGTTGTGAGTTTAGAAAGAAAGTAGTGCAAATATGTGCTGAATTATGGGGAGAAAACAGAAAAATGGAAATGGCCAATGGGTTAATGGCTGTTATGAATGTTGAAACAGCAAGTTCATTTAAAGCACACCAAATAATGGGGCAAACTTTAAAGAATGTCAAGGCTATAACAAAAGATGATTTCTGGCTTGTTCAAAAAGATAAAAAAACAGGGAAAGAAGTTCGTACTTCACGAGCAGTAGGGTTAATTCAATTTACTCAATCTGCATTACAAGCAATTGGAGAATTTAAATCTGGTAGTGGATTTGATAAATTACATGAAGTAAAACTACGTTTTGCTACAATGGGAGAAATTAAACAGCTTGACTATGTCAAAAAATATTTTGAGCCTTCTAAAAATAAAATTAAAACCCCGGAAGACATCTATTTACATGTATTTGCTCCTAAAGGTGTAAACCAATCAGACAATTACGTTTTATATGAGAAAGGGACTATTGAATACACTCAAAATGAAAGTGTTGATAAAAAAAGTAAAGGAGCAAATAAAGGAGACGGTAAGATTCAACGTTCAGAAATTTTAGAAAGATATCATGATAGTTATAACGATGGGATTACTAATAAAACACAAAAATTTAATTGTAATAATTCTCCTGAAACACCAGATGTAAAGGAATCATCAAAATGCCCAGAAGATTGTTCACAATGCTTTGAATATTCTGACGTAATAGACAATCCTAAATTAAATGATCAAAGTAACAATGTAAATAAAAATAGATTCCACAGAACCCCTCGGTACAATAACAAACATCCAAAAGGCTACTATCATACAGGTACGGACATCTTAGCACAATTAGACAAAGAATTAAAATCACTACTGTGTGGAGAAGTCGTAGAAGCTCTTGACACAAAAGGTGATTTAGGAAAAATAGTTACTATTAAGTCAAAAGATAAAAATGGTAAATTTATTTGGATAAGATACTGCCATTTAAACTCATTTTCTGTATCAAAAGGACAGAAGATAAAACATGGAAAAATTTTTGGTAAATCGGGTAATACTGGTAATGCAAAAGATATTTTGCCTCAGTATTATCATGTTCACATTGAAGCATCAACTGACGGAGTTTTCTATGGTGGAACTACACGTGTCGATCCAGAACAATTTATGAAAACAAAATTCGATGAAACTATAAAAGGAAATCATATTAAATAATAAACATGAATAAAATATTTTTTATAATCATTGCAATTGTCACTTTACAAAGTTGTAATGGACAAGAAAAAAATAAAAGTCAAAATTCTAAAACGACTAAAATTACAGTCCAAGATGACAACACTATCAATTTTCTAGATGTGAAATACCAAGCAACTGGTTTTTTCATTCCAGATATCTCCAATCCATATCCAACATATACCTATTCAGATAAAAAAATAGGTATTTTCAGTGTAGACTATGTTGGAAAAAAGGATGATGCTCAATATTTTTGGAATCCTAATAATTCAAGAGGTTATTTTTCAAAATCCACGAACCTTGAAAATGATTCCCAAAATTCAAAAGCAATAAAAAATCTTATTAAAGATAATGATTACTATATAGTTGCCGCTTATTTACCTGGTAAATTCATTACTTATACAGGAGGGGAAGATGGAGAATTTGAGCCAAAACAAAATGCAAAAACAACATTCTACTTATATGAAGACAGAAAATGGAAACAAATAGGAGAAATAGAAACTTCAAAGATTCCAGAAGATATTTTAGCTTTTGAAACTAGTCTTATTCAAAAAGAGCTCTTTAAAAATCTCAAAAACAATTCACCAACTTATGATGGTATTCATTCTACTTCAGTAGAAACAGAAGCTACAACAACTGGGATGGCTTCTATTTCATACAAATTTGATATTAAAAAAAGTAATATAGTCTTAACATTAGATACATATAAGGAATCCAACCTGTGCGAAGGCAAATATACAGGTATCGAAAAAAACAATCAATTAGAAATCTATTATAGTGGTGATCAACTAAATTGTGTAAGTATTGATCCAAAATTTATAATTAAACAGGACAAAAATCAATTTTATATAAAAGGAATTGGAGGCGAATCTACTAATAGTGAGTGGATAATGATGCAATAAATATACTTTTAACTATCAAAAAAAGATGGTTTAAAAAAATAATTATTACAATATAGGCCATCTAGAACTTCTGGGATTTTAATAAGACTAAAAAAGTCCTATTGTTGAATTATAAAATAAACACAAATAATGAAAAACATTTCTTTAGCTCTTTTGTATTCATTTCTACTTTCCTGCACTGCACAAGAAAGTAAACTTCAATTGCGTAATATCAAAGATATGATTTCATTAAAAGACACACCTTATAACATTACAGATGAAGGAGATGGCACAAAATCGAACTATGATGACCTATCTCCCGAATTTATAAATAAAGCGAAAAAAATTTTAGAGCAAAGAAAATTTCAATTTTCTGACGAAAATACCTTTAATCAAAAAATTTTGGATAAATTTTCTTTCAATTTAAAAGATTATAAAAACTCCATAATTGCGCTACGTCCGGCAATGTTTCCAGAGGTAGCTATTGAAGAAAATAAATTTATTTTTATTCAGGATGCCGGTGCTGACGAACCAGATTTTATTAATCCTGACTTGTTGTATCATTTTAATTCTTACGTATTTTATAATACTCCCGTATCCTATATTTGGCTGCAAACAAACAATTCAAATCTTTTATATGATTTAGTTGTTTACTATGGATACAATAAGGATAAAAAGCTTGTAGAAGCAGTATTTAAAAAATTCGATTTTAATAGTCTTTCCGATATGGAGCAGTTAATCTTTATAGATTCTGACGGGTATAAAAAATTGAAAAAACAAATATTTGACGATATAGAAACCATTATTTATAAAGGCAAAGTTGAAGACTTTTCTTATGCTAAAGAAGGTAATGGTTATTTAAGAATAGGTGATATTATAAATAAAATATCATCATCTCCAAAAGAATATTTTGAACCTGAAAAAACAATATCTAATTTATTTGAGAGAGAATTAAGAGTTGGAATACAAGGTGATATTGAGAGCTATTTAAATAAAAATCCAACATTTAAATCAAATCTGGAAAAAAACAAATTTTATGATTTACCTACTTTAAAAGACTATGTGAAATATATTTACCAAAAAGAAAGTAATACCAATTTTATCATTCAGGATAGTGATGGTTTTACCAACCTCAGAAAGGAGAAAAACTCTTCTTCCCAAATCCTACAAAAGATAAACACAGGTGAACAAATTGAGGTTTTAAACCAGAATGGAGATTGGTGGTTAGTAGTTTCCAAAGAAGGTAAAAAGGGATATGTTCATAAAAGCAGGATAAAATCTGAATAATAACCCTTTGATTGGCAAAAATAAACCTGCTAAAATATAAAGGAGCTTAACACAATCTATCGATCCCATAATATACAATTTCCGAAAAAATTTCATTTCATTAAAAAAATATTTATACCTTTGCTCTATGATTTTTAACAACGGAACATATTATTATAGAATTTTTACCTCAGCTCTGGGATAGGGATTCTTATGAATATAATTTAAAACCTCGTCCTAGGGACGAGGTTTTTTTATTTTAAAAAATGTAAAAAGATGAAAATAAGTATTATTGGAGTAGGATTAATCGGAGGTTCGATGGCTTTAAAATTAAGAGAGAAAAACATAGCCAGCTTCATCTACGGAATTGATAACAATACACAGCATATCAGCGACGCATTAAATCTTAAAATCATTGATGCGGAAGCAGGTCTCGAAGAAGGAATTAAAAATTCTGATGTGATTATTCTTGCTATTCCTGTAGATGCTGCGAGGAAATTACTGCCAGTAATTTTAGATCTAGTCTCCGATCATCAAATAGTAATGGATGCAGGTTCTACAAAAGCAGGCATTGTACATGCAGTAAAAGACCATCCGAAGCGTTCAAGATTTGTAGCGTTTCACCCGATGTGGGGAACAGAAAACAACGGCCCTAAATCCGCTATTGCAGAAAGTTTCTCCGGAAAAGCGGGTGTAATATGCAACAAAGAAGAATCTGCAGAAGATGCTTTGGCTACCGTTGAAAAAGTAGTCAATGCCCTTGATATGCACATGATTTATATGAATGCAGAAGATCATGATGTTCATACCGCTTATATTTCCCATATCTCTCACATTACGTCTTACGCTCTTGCCAATACCGTCCTTGAAAAAGAACGTGAGGAAGAAACGATTTTCCAGCTTGCCAGCTCCGGTTTTTCAAGTACCGTACGTCTTGCCAAATCACATCCGGAAATGTGGGTTCCTATTTTTAAACAAAACAAAGAAAATGTACTGGATGTTCTGAACGAACATATTTCCCAGCTCAGAAAATTCAAATCTGCCCTTGAAAAAGAAAACTATGAATACCTTGAAGAGCTGATCACCAATGCCAACAGAATTAGAGGAATTTTAAGATAGTTATTATCTAAGATACTAAAAGCCTCAACAGCTTTTACTTTTATTTTATTAAGAAACCCTTAGTCAGTAATGCCTAAGGGTTTTATATTGTAAAACACTGATATTTCTATTAACACTCCGGAACGTTAACTGCAATGGCAAGTCCGCCTTCCGAAGTTTCTTTAAAACGGTCACTCATAGACTGAGCGGTTTCCCACATGGTCAAAATCACCTCATCCAATGTTACTTTTGCCTTGGTAGGATCACTTTCCAATGCGATATTAGCTGCGGTAATCGCTTTCATAGCGCCCATAGTATTTCTTTCAATACATGGGATCTGCACCAGTCCTTTGATTGGATCGCAGGTTAATCCAAGATGATGTTCCATCGCAATTTCTGCCGCCATCAAAACCTGCCCTACGCTTCCCCCCAGAATCTCTGTAAGTCCGGCCGCTGCCATTGCAGAGGAAACCCCGATTTCCGCCTGGCAACCTCCCATCGCTGCAGAAATAGTAGCGTTTTTCTTGAATAATGTCCCGATTTCTCCAGCCACAAGCAGAAATCTTACTATATCGTCATCAGAGGTAAACGGAGTAAATGCCTGGGCATACATCAATACTGCCGGAATAACTCCACTTGCGCCATTGGTAGGTGCTGTGATAATTCTTCCGAAACTTGCATTCTCCTCATTTACTGCCAGGGCAAAGCAGGCAATCCATTTGTTGATATTCGTGAAGTTCTCTTCAGCATCTACCACCTGCTGGAACCATTCATCTTTATTTTTATAGATTTTATCTCCCAGAAGCTTTCTGTTTATTCCTGCAGCTCTTCGGGAAACATTCAATCCACCCGGAAGAACACCTTCTTTATTCACCCCTTTATAAATACATTCTTTAATCTGCTGCCAGATATAAAGTGCTTCCTTCCTCGTTTCTTCCTGTGTTCTCCAACTTTCTTCGTTGATCAGAATCAAATCAGACATTTTATTAAGCCCAAGTTTTTCACAGTATTTTGCGATATCAGAAGCTTTATGACAAGGGTATAATGTACGTACACACTGCTTTTGAATAGAATTCTTTTCCTGGCTGGCTATGAAACCGCCTCCTACAGAATAAAAATCCTGCACAAGCTCCGTTCCATCCTCAAAAACAGCTCTGAAGATCATTCCGTTAGGATGAAAATCAAGGCTTTTTTTCATGTTTAAAACCAAATGGTGCCCGTAGATAAATGGAATGACTTTCTCTCCTCCCAGATTAATAGTTTGGGTGCTTTTAATATAGTCTATCTTCTCATCAATTTTTGAAGTATTGATTGTTTTAAAGTCCTCTCCATTTAAGCCAAGCATTCCCGCAATATCAGTTCCATGCCCAATTCCCGTTTTTGCGAGTGAGCCAAAAAATTCAAGAAAAACCTCTTTTACTTCTTCGATTGATCTTTCTCTTTTTATAATCCTGATAAATGCAGCAGCGGCATTCCAGGGTCCCATTGTGTGCGAACTGGACGGGCCAATTCCTACTTTAATAATTTCAAAAACCGATATTGATTCCATAAATGATTCGTCATTTTCCTCAAAAACAAAGATACATGATAAATCCCAAAATCAACCTTCAAATCTTTAATGAAAATCAAGTATGATCAGAATATAAAAGCTATTGCAGGCATTCCTCATGCTGGGAAAGATCAAGACCTTTATTTTCAGACTCTTCGGAAACCCTTAGAGTGATCATAGAGTTCGTAATTTTATACAAAAGCAGCGAACCAAAGAAAGTAAAAACAGAGACAAGAACCAGGGCAGCCATATGATGAAGAAAGACCTCAATTCCGCCATGAAGTAGACTTGCATTTTCACCATGGGCAAAAACAGCCGTAAGAATCATCCCCATAATACCTCCTACCCCATGACATGCAAAGACATCCAGCGTATCATCTACTTTCTTTAAAGCCTTCCAGTTGACCATTATATTAGAAACTATTGCTGTGATAAATCCGATAAAAAGACTTTCCTGAATACTCACAAAACCACATCCGGGAGTAATCGCCACGAGTCCTACTACAGCCCCGATACAGGCTCCCAAAGCAGAAACACTTCTTCCATTGATCCTGTCGAAAAAAATCCATGTCATCATTGCAGAAGCAGAGGCAATAGTCGTTGTACCAAAAGCTGTTGCGGCAGAAGCAGAAGCACTTAATGCTGAACCCGCATTAAATCCGAACCATCCGAACCATAACATTCCGGTACCCAGCAGTACATAAGGAATATTGGAAGGCTCATGGTGAGGATTTTTTCTGTTTCCCACTACTATAGCACCTGCAAGGGCTGCAAAGCCTGCGCTCATATGCACTACTGTTCCGCCGGCAAAATCTTTCACCCCGAAATATTTATTTAAAAGACCATCAGGATGCCATACCATATGGCAAAGCGGTGTATAAATGAAAATACTGAAAAGAACGATAAATAATAAATAGGAAATAAAACGAACCCTCTCTGCAAAAGATCCGGTGATGATGGCAGGAGTAATGACTGCAAATTTCATCTGAAACAGGGCAAAGAGAATAAAAGGAATAGTGGGAGCCATTATTTTATGCGGCAGATTACCTACTCCACAGAAAAAAGGATAGCTTAACGGATTTCCGATAATACCGTAATGCTTTCCGCCAATGGTAATCCCCAATGAATTTCCAAAAGATAAGGAAAAGCCTACGACTACCCATACCAAAGAGATAACGCCCAGAGCAATAAAGCTCTGCAGCATGGTAGAAATCACGTTTTTCCTGCCAACCATTCCTCCGTAAAAGAAGGACAATCCCGGTGTCATCAGCAGAACAAGACCTGCCGCCGCCAGAATCCAGGCAACATCCGCTCCTACAATTTTATCTTCACTTAAAAATTCTCCTGTATGAGGAATATCGGCAACCGGATTCCAGAATAAGCCTCCGATTGCAACCAGTGTGATGATAGAAAATGAAACAATCCATTTTAATCCTACTTTCATAAAATTTATATTTAACCCTATCAAATTTAAACATAAATTTTATAAAAATGATATTTTTAATCAAACACCCCTATAAAAAAATACTATTTACTAGATAATATTCTAGTTTTCACAAAACACTTCCTTCAATATTTTGGAAACTTCTTTAGATTTGGTAGCAGGGAAAAGATGGGTTCCTCCCTTCACTACATAATCAGGTTTGGAGTAACGGATAGGAAAAACGATATCTTTATCACCTAATATCTGAATGACATTGGGATTTTCTTCAAACTTCCATTCAGCCACTTTTTCTACAGACCACTTCAGGTAATAAGGATCTCTTACTTTAAAATATTGCAGAAGTCTTGGATTTTTAGGATCAAAAAGCTTTCTGATAACAGCATATACATTGGCGGCCCTGTCATTGAATAAGCCTACAGGTAATATTCTCGGGATTTTGGTAACCTCTCCCGTCTTTATAAATCTGGATTTTTCTTTATCGGATTTAATGCTTCCAAGGATTACTATCTTCTCCGCAGGTTTCAATTTGTTAATTTCCTGCACAATAATTCCTCCAAAAGAATACCCCAGAAGGTAGAATGGTTCTGAATCATCTATTTTCTCTGCCATTCTTTTAACGTAAGCATCGAAGGGCTCATTTTTTTCGGGGATGAGCCAGTCTATAAAAATCAGTTCACAGTGTTTGGGAAATTCTATTCTTTCAAGGACCTTGAAGTCTGCTCCCAGACCGCTTACGATATAAATTTTCATACCACTAATTTATAAAAATTACAGAAATAAAGAAATGCCCTCTTGCTTTAACAGCACTAAAAAAGAGCAGCTCTTGGGAACTGCTCTTCTGTATCAATAAAATATATTTTACTTTTTCTTTTTTGGAACTCTGTTCTCGTTATCCAGCATTTCTGTGGAAACTTTGAACTGGATATCCATTTCGTTCTTGATGAAATAGTCTTTCAGTGAAGACTGATAGAATACTTTAAAGTCTCTTCTGTTCAGAGAGAACTTGGCAGATTCAATAGATGTGGTAAACTGAGTAACGTACACATTCGCAGGGAAAGAGATTGTTTTTCTCACTCCTTTAAGGGTAAGATCACCGTATACTGTAGAATTGTATTCACTGTTTGCTAAAGGAATAATCTTTGTCAGATGGAATTTTGCAATAGGGAATTTTTTCACTTCAAAGAAGTTGGAGCTTTTCAGATCATTAGTAAGCTTGATCTGGTCTTCATCTGAAACATCTCCCGCCATCAGGCTTCTCATATCTATTATAAATTCTCCGTCTACAAGAACCGTATGGTCAAAGTTGAATTTTCCGCTTTTTAACTTTACTGTTCCTGAGTGGGAGGTTTCCTGGGTTTTCACCACCTTATACCCCCACCATCTGATCTCTGATGAAGTCACTTTTGAAACCTTATCAAATTTCTTTTGGGCAGAAACAAATGATATGCTTGCGCACACCATAGCAAACAATAGTAATCTTTTCATTCTTTTTTATTTACAATTCAACAAAAATAAAAAAAAGTGTAGAACTTCTACACTTTTAACAATCTTTTTTTGATTAATTTATTGAGCAGTTACCTTTACAACCATATCAATATCATCTTTCACAAAAACATCCTGCATTGTAGACTTGTAAGCAACATCAAATTTCTGTCTGTCGAAAGAGAATTTGTTGGATACCAAACTTACTACCCCTTTGCTGTAAGAAATTTTAGCAGGGAAAGAAATAGGGTTTGTTTTTCCTTTTACAGTAAGGTTTCCTGTTACAAGAGAATTGTAAATTTTGTCATTGTTTTTCTTTACTCCTGTAATTTTAAAAGTTGCTGTAGGGAATTTTTCAACTTCAAAGAAGTCACCATTCTTAAGGTGCCCGTTTAATTTTTGCTGATATTCTCCCGTAAGGTCAGTAGAACTGATAGAAGTCATATCCAATACGAAGCTTCCGCCTACCAGTTGGTTTCCTTTCATTACCATATCTCCGGACTTTACTTTTACAGTACCGTCATGAGAGCTTGCTTCAGATTTTGCTACTTTGTATCCCCACCAGTGTACATCAGACGCTACTACTTTTTTTGACTGTCCGAAAGCTAGACCACCAGCTAAAACTGCTAATAAAAATATTTTTTTCATTGAATAGAGTTATTTACTTATTTAACGATACAAATGTAGGTATCTTCTTCAATAGATTTCATTGATGTATATCAATAAATTTTATTATTTTCATGAATAATATCATCCCATAAAAAAACTCCGAATTTCTTCGGAGCCTTTATTTATACCTGATAGTACGCTGTATAAAGTGCTATACCATTTAGTGCTGTATGATTTTGCTTGACCAGATAAATAGGAATATTTTTAAGCATTTCTTCCATTTTATCACTGATCTTGAATTTTTCATAGAACTTTCCTTTGTCTATATACTCTCTTACAGTCTGTGCAATATCACCGGCAATCAGCAATCCTCCGGTAGCTTTCAGTTTTAATGTAAGGTTGTTGGCTTCTCTTGCCAGGAATTCAAGGAAAGTATCCAAAGCTATTTTACAGATAAGTACGTTTTCTTCCACAGCTGCTTTATAAAGCTCTTCTACAAAGTTCCCCTGTGCAAGGCGTTCTCCCAGCCATTCCGGCTCAGGATGTCTTTTCACATCTCTTAAGAATCTGTAAATATTGAATAATCCTGATTTTGAAAGTACGTTTTCCCAGCTTACAATACCATAGATATTATTGAGAAACTGGTAAAACTCAACTTCTACGTTGGTTCTTGGGGAAAACTCTGAGTGTCCGCCTTCTGTTGCGAAAGGTCTCAGGTATTTTCCGTCAAAGAAATATCCGGCCTCACCCAATCCGTTTCCGGGAGCAAGAACGGCTACATTTCCTTTTTCAAGGTGTCCGCTGGTATAGATGGCTTCAAGATCGTTATCTTCCAGCAGAGACATTCCATAAGCAGATGCTTCAAGGTCATTCAGCATGTCTACTTTTTCAAACCCGAAATCTCGGGCATATTCAGCAACATCTAAATGCCATCCCAATCTTGCAGGGCTGCTCTTCCCGTCCAATACAGGACCTGGCACTGCCATTCCCAGACGTTTTACATTTTGCAATTGATTATCCTGGATAAACTTCTTCAGAATATCTGAAAAAGAAGAATATTCCTGGGTTGCATATGTATTTTCTAATTTTATCTCAAGACCTCCGTTCCCGGAAACGAAATAGCCTAAGATTGTTATATCTTCACGGAGGCTTGCTCCAATGATAGAAACATTATCATTATTACTGTTCTCTACTCCTGGTAAATAAAGTGGAAATTTTGGATTCAGAATCATAACCTCAAATTTTACCAAATATAATAATTGTTTTTGTAAATCCTGCACAGAACAAAAAAACCTTTCCACTTTCGTGAAAAGGTTTTGGTTAATAATTGTTTATATATTAAATCTAACTACTTTCCTAATGGAATATTGTAACCGAATCCTACTCCGATATTACCCACATTATAGTCCTGACCTGGCAAATCTCCTTTAGTTCCTACAAAAACCTTTTGGTATTGTACAAAGAAGTTCCAGTCTCTGTTGTGGTATCCGATCTCCGGTTTAAGGTAAAAACCTCCGTCTGCTCTTTCAACATTGGTATTTGATGCTACGGCTTTATCGCCAACAAGGAAACCATATCCTAAGTCTGTTCCGAAATAGAAACCGGTTTGTTTTGGATAAATTCTGATTAGAGCAGCTACAGGAACTACCCCCACATCATTATTTTTATATCCGTTATTGTCTTTTCCAAAATAGTGAGTATATCCTGATGCGATACCTAACCCAAATCCTGGTGTAATCAGGTTCTGGTAAGATACATCCACTCCTACTGCAGCGGAAAGATTATCTGCGGGAACTGCTAAACCAACATTCGCACCTACTTTGATCATATTGTTCATTTGAGCACTTTGGGCGCTTGCGATACCTGCTGTTAAAATACCAGCCAGTACTATTGCTTGTTTAAACATTTTCATAACTCTAATTTTTAAATTTTACTAAACAAGAGGATGTAAAAATCGTGCCAAGCAAGGCTTTTTTTTTGATTTTAACAGTCAAATAAAACACAAATCAATGAATATCAATTCATTAATTTTAACAAAATTTAAATGTTTGTTTAACAAAAATTATCAAAAAAAGAATCCCGAAAAGTGAATTAAAGAAAGAAAAAAGAAAGGAAGCAAGAAGATGGAAGCTGGAAGTTATATCCTCTTATATTAAAAACTCACATCTAATTAAAGTAAAGAGAAATTTCTCCTTCCTTTACAACATAACTCCCGGCTTCATGCTTCCAGCACGCATAACAATATTAACAATCCTTAACCCGTTACTATTTTAACCTTTTTCTATGAAATACATCAAAAAAATAAATTCTCCATGATGGCTGATTCATTAATAAAAAACAAACATCTTCTCTGGCGTGCGGGTTTTGGTGTAGGTATTAATCAAATTGATGATTTGAAAAATAAAAACATTAAGACGATAATCAACGAATTATTTAAAGAAGACAGCTTTAGTGAGATTACCTATGATACTCCTGACCCTGATTTAGCCGCAGACTACATGAACAGCACAGCTCCTGCTGAAATGAAAAAAGAAATGCAGCGTATTAACAGGGAACAAAACAATGAACTTAATCTGAATTTTTTGAATACCATCGTCAACAGCAAAGAGCAGATGAGGGAAAAGATGGCATTTTTCTGGCATGGACATTTCGCCTCAAGGGTAATCAATCCGAAGTTCAACAGACAGCTTTTGAATACGATCAGGAAGAATGCACTGGGAAATTTCAAAGATCTGCTTTTTGAGGTAAGCCAGTCACCGGCCATGCTTAATTTTCTTAACAACCAGCAGAATAAAAAAGATCATCCCAATGAGAATTTCGCCCGCGAGGTCATGGAGCTTTTTACCATGGGAAGAGGCAATTATACCGAACATGATGTAAGAGAAGGTGCAAGAGCATTCACAGGATGGAGTTATGATAAGGAAGGTAATTTCAAAGAAAGAAAAAATCTTCATGATGAAGGCAGCAAAACTTTTCTGGGAAAAACAGGTAACTTTGATGGAAATGACATTCTTAATATTATTCTGGAACAGAAGGCTACTGCACAGTTTATTACCACAAAGATTTATAAATTCTTTGTTAATGAAAAACCAGATCAGGATATTGTAAACAAACTCAGTACGAATTTCTACAATTCAGGATATGATATTAAAAAACTGATGACTGAGATATTTTCCAGCACGTGGTTTTATGATCAGAAAAATATCGGCAACCGGATAAAATCTCCAATAGAACTGATGGCTGGTATGATGAGGATCCTTCCGATGCATATTCAGAATCCTGAAAACCTCATCGTGTATCAGAAATTACTGGGTCAGATGCTTCTTTATCCACCTAATGTTGCAGGGTGGCCCAATGGAAAATCCTGGATCGACAGTTCCACGCTTATGCTGAGACTCCAGATTCCACAGATCTGGTCCGGACTCCGCCCTTTGGAATACAGCCCCCGCCAGGATGATGATATCGACATGGGAATGAAATCCCGTGAAACAGTTTTGAACAAAAGCTTTAAAAATCCCAACATTACCATCGATTGGGATCGGATTGAGAAAATTTTTGCTGATAAAAACTGTGAAGACTATCTTTTACAGAATACTCAGAGCCTTGATATGAACTCCGTAAAGAATTTTTCTGATAAGAGTATCAAAATGAATGTCATCAACCTGATGTCTACTCCGGAATACCAGCTAATGTAGGGAGAAGGTTTTAGGTTGCAGGTAGCAGGTAAAGCTGTCGCAGTATAACTTGCCTATCCATGATTTATTTTTACTGCTATAAAATAAAATGCAGCCCAATTCCTAGCTTTTACGTGCAAACTATCATCTGCCACCTTAAAACCCTAAAAACAAAATTATGTTAATCAAAAGAAGAGAATTTCTCAAAATAAGCTCACTGGCTACGGCTTCTATGCTGATGCCTAATTTCTTAAAAGCGATGACGCTGGATGAAGCTTTGAATCCCAATCAGAATATTCTGGTCGTTCTTCAGTTTACAGGTGGAAATGATGGGCTTAATACTATTATTCCGGCTAAAAATGATATTTATTTCAGGGAAAGGAAAACACTGGCTATACAGGATTCGATACCTTTAACGGATGAGGCAGGAATCAATCCGTCTCTCTCGTATTTTAAAGAGCTTTTTGATAATGGTGAGCTTTCTGTGATGAATAATGTAGGATATCCCAATCCGGACAAATCTCATTTCCGAAGCATGGATATCTGGCAGTCGGCAAGCAGAAGCGACCAGTTTCTGGAAACGGGCTGGCTGGGACGTTTCCTGGACGAAGAATCCTACCGCTGCGACCATCCTACCCAGGCACTTGAGGTGGATGATATGCTAAGCCTTGCCCTGAAAGGGCAAAATAACAAAGCTTTCGCATTTAAAGATCCTAAAAGGCTCTACCAGACGAGTCAGGAAAAATATTTCAAATCCCTTTATGACCACCATCACGATGATGAAACTGTATCCTATCTTTATCAGACTTTAGGTTCCACCATCAATAATGCCGATTATATCTTTGAAAAAAGCAAAGCTAAAAAGACAGAGGAGATTTATCCGAACTCTCAATTGGGAAAAGACTTTAAGACTGTAGCCTCTTTAATAAAGTCAGATATCAATACTCAGGTTTACTACCTTTCGGTAGGAAGTTTTGATACCCATGTGAATCAGAATGACCGGCAGAAAAAATTGTTCAATGATATTAATGAAGCGGTAAAATCCTTCGTTGCAGATATGAAAAGCAATGGACTCTTCAAAAATATTTTACTGATGACATTTTCTGAATTCGGGCGCCGTGTAGCTCAGAATGCCAGCAACGGAACGGATCACGGAACAGCCAACCAGATGTTCTTTATCAGCGGAAGCCTTAAGAAGAAGGGACTATTGAATGCACTTCCTGATTTACAGAATCTGAATGAAGGCGATCTGATCTACAAAGAAGACTTCAGGAAAGTATATGCCACCATCCTGAAAAACTGGCTAAAAGCAGACTCTTCTAAAGTATTGGGATGGAAAGACGGGATTTATGATTTTGTGTAGACGAACCGCAAAGTCACAAAAGCTTTTTTAAACGCTTAAGTTGTTTCAGATACTATTAATTGAGAAGTGCACTTAAGCTTTTAAAACCTTACATTTCGCAGAGCAAATAAACAATTTAGATTCCTGCGGAATGACACAATTGTAATGATGGTATATTCACGCAGTTTGTCATTCCGTAGGAATCCAGTCACAATCTTGCAAAAATTATAATTCTGACCAATATTTCAATTGAAAAGTAAGAATCCCCTCCAGCGAAAAGGGTGGCAAAAATTCAAAAAATTTTTGACGGGTACTTTTTCAGCATTCCAAAATATCCATCAACAATAAAAAAAGAGACTATACATGGTTATGATAGTCTCTTTTCAATAATTTTAAATTTTAACTACTTTACGTTTAAGCCGTAATCTGCTTTGGTTCTTTTTCTTTCTGATCTTCTTTTTTATCAAGTTTCTCAGATATTTTTTTTACAATATATTCTATTGCTATGGGTGCTATGATTGCAATTAATGCTTTAAAAATTCTTGATTTCATACATATAATTTTGTGATTATATATAATACAATTTCCAAGCCAAGATGAAATAAAGAAACAAATAGTCCTTTGTAGCCTCCTATTAATGATAGATTTAAATCAATCAGCTTTCTTCAGGGATGATCAGGTTCTGATAATTTTTATATCCGGCATTGAACTTTTCCTCCATTTTCAGCCGTAATTTCTTTGGCTTATGAACAATCAGAGAATCTCCGAATCCTAATAAAAGTCTTTCCAGCTCAAAATTGATCTGAACACAGATTTTAAAAAGTGTACCCTCATAGTCTTCTCTGATAATTTCCTGACTTTTGTGCAGCGGCTTGGTTTTCACATAAGGTGCATTTCCTGCATCTACCCAGAAGATCACATTTCTCGGATCCATTGATTCTGATACAGTAACGCCTACAATATCTTTGAAATATTCATCCCCATCCAGGTCTTTATCAATATACTGAACACTGTCATCCACTTCAATACTTTCCATTCTGTCCAGTGCCAGATTGTACATTTTCTGTTTGTAAAGACAGATCAGGAACCAACGATTGTTAAATTCCTTCAGCAGCTGCGGATGTACAGTATATATATTGGATTCTCTTGCCGTAAAGCTTTTGTAAAGAATCTTCAAAACTTTCTTATTAGCAATACTTTCGTACAGAATATCAATATGTTCCAAACCTTTCAGCTGTTCATTTTTATCCAGATGAATAATCGATTTCTGGCTGGTGGCATGAATAGAGTCTTCCAGCTTCTGAATGACCCCGTTCATCTCTTTGAACATGGAAAAGTCCTTGAACTGTTTCAGGATCTGCACTGCATTATTCATCGCTTTCAGGTCACTTTCATTCACCGAAATATTATGAATACTGTATTCAGGATCGCTGTAACGGTAATATTTTCTTTCGTAAACCTCAATAGGAGCCTCATATCCGAATTTTTCACTCCGCATATTCTGAAGATCCAGCTGAACTGTACGTTTACTTACATAAGATTCTTTTCCTTCAAATTCAAACAATGCTTCCGAACATTCATCAATGAGATCCTCCAGCGTATATTTCCTGTATTTGTTTTTAAGACATTTATCTAATGTTTTATACCTGATCAGAGCATTTTTATTCGATGACATACCTTTGTGTTTAATGATTGGGTGTTTCAGATAAGCAATTCGCTTATTCTTTTTTGCTCTTTTCCGGCTGTTATTTTTCTTTTAAAGCATTATCGTCAAAGGTAATCCCATCCCAGCCGAATTTTATAAAATTCCGGATATTCTGATGATCAGTGCCTTCAGGATTTTTCAGAACATCATCTCTGTAAAACTCACCAAAAAGCCAAAGGGTTTCTTCTTTTGTAAGATCCTGCATACTGGCAAAGCTGAACACTTTACACGAACCATTATTCTGCCCGGCCTGGTTGGTGGTATCTCCGTTTTGAAAAGCAGTAGGTGTAAACTCATAATGTTCGTCAATATAAGCGATAACATCATTAAACTGAATAGTTTCAGGGAAATGTTTTAATTGTTCTAATAGTACCATAGATATCGGTTTTATTATTTTATATTTATTTCAACAGATTTCCACCCTGGATGATCTGCTTCTTTTTAATTTTTTGTAAAAATAATTAAAATTTCTTTATCTGCGCAAAACTATTGCGCAATAAGGGTATTACTTTGCATCATCAAAATGAAACAACAATGGAATTTAATGGAAATCATTTAATCGAATTAGGATATAGACCTGCAAAATGGTTTAAAGATGCCATTAGCTATATCAATGAGAATAAACTGGATGAACAGCAGATCAAAGAATATCTGGTACAGTTCACACAGCCGGACCTTATTCCGCTTCATGAGACAGCTAAAGATTTTATGATCAACATCCGGGCTGAGCATGAAAGTGAGAATGATAATGTAGATAAAGTAATCAAAACGATGAACGTTCTGATGAAAACCCCTACTCTGATTGGCGGAGCTTTAATGCCGGATGCCTGCCCTACTGGCCCTGAAGGTCAGATTCCGGTAGGTGGCGTGGTAATTGCCCAAAATGCCATTCACCCGGGATTTCATAGTGCTGATATCTGCTGTTCTGTGATGCTGACGGATTTTGGAAAAGCCAATCCAAAAGATGTTCTGGATGCTGCACATTCTGTAACCCACTTCGGGTACGGAGGAAGACCAAGAGGAGAGCAGATGCCGATGTCTCAGGAACTGATGGATGCTTTCAGAGAAAATGAATTCTTAAATGACGAAAAGCTGATCAGCATTGCCCGTTCTCATATGGGAACCCAGGGAGACGGAAACCACTTCCTTTTTGTCGGAATTTCCAAAAATACGGGAAATACCATGATGGTAACCCATCACGGATCAAGAGCTCCTGGAGCTGCCCTATACGATAAAGGAATGAAGGTTGCCAACCGTTTCAGACAGGAAATTTCTCCTGAAACACTAAGAGAAAATGCATGGATTCCTTATGATACGGAAGAAGGTAAATCCTATTGGGAAGCGCTTCAGCTGATCAGACAGTGGACCAAAGAAAACCATACTTCTATCCATGATGCCGTCCTGAACAAGCTTGAAATTGAAAAGGAAAATAGATACTGGAACGAACATAATTTCGTTTTCAAGGATGGAGACCTGTTCTACCATGCCAAAGGAGCGACTCCGCTGGATGATAAGTTCATGCCTGATATTACGGGACCAAGACTGATTCCATTGAATATGGCTGAGCCGGTATTGATTGTTCAGGGAACAACCAACGAAAGAAACTTAGGTTTTGCCCCACATGGAGCAGGAAGAAACTTCAGCAGAAGCCAGCATAAAAAATCTCTGGCTCATAAAGCGACTGAGGAAATCTTCAATGAGGAAACCGCCGGGCTGGATATCCGTTTCTATTCCAATGAAATTGATATTTCTGAACTTCCAAGCGCTTATAAAAGTGCTAAGAATGTAAGAGCACAGATTGAAGAATACGGACTTTGTGAAGTATTGGATGAAGTGATGCCTTACGGATGTATCATGGCCGGAGATGTGCAGAAAAATGCACCATGGAAGAAAAAGAAAAAATACAGAAAAGCATAATTTTTAATATGATATTCAAACCTTACGGGCTTTAGAAATCCGTAAGGTTGAATAAAAGCAACAACTTAATTTCACAGTACCAGAAAAGTTAATTAAAGAAAAAATTCAAGGCAAAGAAAGTTCCTATAAGATTAAAATTACTTTCCGCCTTTTTAACCCATTATAAGGCACAGGGAGTTCCTATATTTTTGGATAAATTACTCCCCGCTTTTTATAAACTATAGGTAAAAGGAGTTCCTATACCCTTCACTTTTAATGAATCTACTCCTCACTTATTTTTTAAACTTAAAAACAATGAAAACACTACAATTATTCAATGCTGTACTGGCTAAAGAATCGAGTGCAAAACCATTTATTTCCAATGACGGTTTTATCATTGAACCTGATGCTGTATGGGCAAAAAATAAAATCATATCCTTCTATGCCAAGGAAAAACTGAACGGAAATGATCTGAATAAAACCTTCCATAAATCATGGAAAAAAATAAAGAATACCTCAAGATATGATTTATTAATTGAACAGATCACTCATTATGTTTCGACCTATGGAAGCGATTTTCAGAACGAAATTTATATTCCTGCTGAAATACTGAATATCCCGGATATGAAGATGGTTTTTAAAGTCATCAAAGCGTACACTGTGGAAGAAATGCAGGAAAAATGTCTTTCTCTTTTAGGATCAGGAATGGCTTTAAAGGAGGAAACCATTGATGATTTGCTTGATATACTGCATCACGAACTGGAATATGATTTTACAGGAAAAGAAAATATCAGAAACAAGGAAGCGATCATAAAAATAGCCGACCGGTACGATATTTATCCTGAAAATCCTGTTGAGTTCTTCCGTTACGTTATTTATAAAACAACTAACACAACGCTTTTAATCAAAAATGATGATCTGATTAATCTGATTAAACAGAGTAATTTCAATCCAACCTATTTGTTTGAAAGTTTCGGACTGGAGAAAATGGCAGAAATCTTTAACCGGTTTAAACCATTATTCCTTGCTTATAAAAACAGGGCTCCAAAAGTCATTAATAAAATTTCAAAACTATCTAAAACACATCATAAGCCCCTGATCTCAAATCCGTTGAATGACGCCACCAATACATTGCTGGAAAACAGCGACTGGCATTGGCTGGAAAACGCAACACCGTTCGCCTTGTTCAAAGCATTGTCAGCATGCTATTCAAGAATGTACGGACAGGATACCTTTGTCTACAGAGTGAGAAACGGAAAATCATGGACTAAAAAAGGTAAAGAAACTTACGTGAATCAGTTCAATTATGATTTTATTTTAGATTTTCTGAAACTGAAGTATGAAAACCTGTCCGGAAAGAAATTCTATTTCCCTGAAAATGTAGAATTTGCACTGCCAACTTCTGAAAAGATGTTTGTAGGAAATATTCCTACCGGAACGCGTTTTTATGCTGAAAGACTTGCTGTAGGAGTGTATTGGGAAGATCGTTGGGGTGCCCGTGACCTTGACCTTTCAGGATTGAATATTGCAGGAAAAATAGGCTGGAATGCTGCTTATAATCACGGAAACGGACAGCTGATGTACTCCGGAGATATGACTTCTGCGCCAAATGGTGCCGTTGAATATCTTTACGCCAATAAAGGACACTGTGCACCAACGCTTGTTATGAACAACGTTTTCAGTGGAAATGCAGATTCCGGCTATAAAATCATTATCGGAAAAGGGGACAAGATTTCCTACGACTATATGATGAATCCTAATAATCTGTTTGCTGAAGCCAGATGTAATGCTGTCCAGAAGCAAATGATTCTGGGAATGCTGGTCACAAAAAACGAAAAACAATGTTTCGTACTATTGAATTTCGGAGCGGGTCATTCTCATGTTTCAGGAAATAATCAGGTTTCTGTGATGGCGACAACGGCATTATACCAACAATGGTATAAAGCCATGTCCTTCAATGAGCTTATAAAAGAGCTTGGAGCTGAGATTACCACAGAAAAGGCGGAAGCTGATTTTGATTTCTCGCTGGAAAACCTGGAAAAAGATAGCTTTATCAGAATTTTTAAATAATTCATAACGCTGCCTGAGTATATTGGGTGGCGTTTTTGCGTATTATTTAAAAAATTGAATGCTCTCAAATGATACGCAATTTTTAAAGTAAATATCTTTTTTTTATATTTGCGGCCTTAATTTGTAAAACTAATAATATCAAAAAACACTTATGAAAAAAAGTCTATTTGTGAAATTTTCTTTATTTCTCATCTTATTTTTTACGCTAGCTTCTTGCGGATCAGACAACGGCAGGGATGAAGACAATGGTACAACCAATAATGCCATCGCTTCTCCAAAAGTTGTAACCGGTAAACCTACTTTCAGTAATGCACAGTTCAAATTTGCGGGAACAGTAACCTCTTCCGGATCCGGATATTCCAGACGCGGATTCTGCTGGGGGAAAAATATCAATCCTACAATCAGCAATTCGAAATTAATTGAAGAGTATACCAATGTGACAGGAGATTATCTTCTCACGGCAACTTACAGTTCTGATTTTGAAAAATCAACTACTTATTATGTAAGAGCATATGTTGCGGCCAATAACGGGGACATTATTTATGGTGATAATGTGACATTCGTTACGCCTGGAAAGATGGATATTACTTTCAAAATGGCTAAGGCAATATATACAACTTCAGCCACTCTAAGTACTGAAGATATTACAGTAAATTATCTTGAGCCTTTCTATCCTGATGAAAAAGGATTCTGCTACAGAACGAGTGCCGGGGTCAATATATCAAATGGTCAAATCATCAAAATATCAAATCCTAATGGTTATTCAGCGTACGAACTGGAAGCTACGGCATTACTTCCGAACACTACATACTATGTAAGATCTTACGTAAAAGAAGGTGCACAGGTATATTATTCAGACGAGAAGACATTTAAAACTGCCGGGGCCATTGGTGCTTCGGGTGGATATATTTTTTATGATAAAGGAGAGTTTACGGACGGCTGGAGATACCTGGAAGCAGCGCCTGCCAACCTTACCTATAATGGTTCTGATAAAATCAAATGGGGATGTTCATTTAACATCATCAATCAGACTCAGGCTGTAATGGGATCAGGACCAGCTAATACTGCAAGAATTATTTCTCAATGTTCAGATGCTAATTGCGCAGCAAGACTATGTGCTAATTACAGTGTAAATGGTGTTGGTAACTGGTTTTTGCCTTCTGAAGAAGAATTAATGGCATTCTATAAGAGTTCCAAGAATGTTTACAATATTGCATCAAACCCTTGGAATGATGTATCTCAAAAATATTATTGGAGCTCTACCGAAATACCGGGTGGTAATACAGCAAGAATTCTGGACGGATATGCTGGTTATATGTGGGAATATAATAAGGATTACAATATGGTAAGGGTAAGACCTTTCAGAAGATTTTAAAATATTAATACAATAAAAAAACCGCTATTCAGCGGTTTTTTTATTGTATTCAATTAAGGTTTTTATGTATTTAAACTTTTAACTGAAAATAATCCGTTTTTAATTTTTATAACTGTTTTCTTCCCATAGTCAATCTGAATATTGAACATATTTTCCAGTGGAAACTGAAGCACAGCCTGAAGAATTAAACGAATAACTCCGGCATGGGTGATAATCAGAACTTTATTGACATCATTTTTTTGAATCAGTTCACTCCAAAAGCTGAGAACTCTGTTTTGCATTTGAATGAGATTTTCTCCGCCGGCAGCTTTAATATTGACAAAATCTTTGTACCAGGGATTGATTTCTTCTTCCGGAATATCGGTCCATTTTTTCAGTTCCCAGTTGCCGAAATTCATTTCTCTGAGTCTTTCATCAGTGTGATAATTAAATTTAAAATAATCAGCTAACAAACGGCAGCGCTCGGAGGGACTGGAAATAATCACATCAAAACTATGATCAATATCCAGCGCTTTAAAATCATCAATATAATTTTTCTTTAAAGGCATTTCAGCAAAACCATAACACAGGTTTTCAGGATTTTCTACAGCGGTATGACGGATCAGATGAATTTCCATACGATGATTGTTCCCAAATAAAATAAAACTTCACAAACCTGCTGCACAGACCCAAGACAATCTCCCGTGTAGCCACCAATATGCTTTTTAAAATACCAGCCCATATAGATTTTACCAGCATAAGCCAGTGCAAAAGCAAAAATCAATCTCCAGTCCGGGACCAGGACAAAAGCCATTAGAACGCTTATAAATCCCACCAATAAGGCCATTCCATCCAAGGGTTTATTGGCCAGAGGTTTCGATTTACTGACATCAATATCTGTAACATATTGGTGAGTGTAGATCATGGTTCCAGAAATAAACCGGCTTACTGTATGTGCCAGAATAATGATTCCCAGTACTCTAACCGGTTGATCACTGATACTACCCAACGCCTGAATACTGTAAAATTTCAAGGCAAAAAGCAGGATAATTCCAATAGTTCCATATGCTCCTACTCTGCTGTCTTTCATAATGGTCAGGATTTTTTCTTTTCCGTATCCACCCCCGAAGCTGTCACACATATCTGTAAAACCATCTTCATGAAAAGCTCCTGTAAGCAAAACACCGGCAATCATCATTAAAACGATCCCAACCTCCAGGTTAAACAACATGGTAGAAAGGAAAAGCACCGCTGCATTGATCAATCCAACCAAAAGTCCAACCCATGCGAAATATTTCTGAGATTTATTCATAATCTCACTGGAATACGGAACAGTAAACGGAACAGGAATTCTGGTGAAGAACATGAGTGCTGTAGCAAAATAGATCAGTTCATTTTTGAGGATTTTCATTTTCTTTTTAGTCTAAAAAATTGTTAAGTCAATTTCCGTAAAATTAGGAAAGCTTTTAACAACGGTAAAGGGATCAGTTAAAAAAATGAGAAACATGAATCTTATCACGTAAAGTTATCTTTTTTATTTCCTGAGTATTTTTAGTTTTGCAACGTAACAATAACCATGAAAAAAGAACAAATGAAAAAAGCGTATTTCGTTGGATTATGTCTTATATCCGTCGTAAGCTGTTCAGCTCCCGGTGATGAGCTGGAAAATGTAAATGAAGCACAGGCTTTAAATGCATCCGGTAGTAACATGTCAGCAAAAGGAGGCTTCAGAGATACTCCAGACACTCCAACTCCTCCCCCTGCGGGAATCTGGTCAAAATCTTTTTATTTAACGAATCCTATTTACGGTTTCTACAGTAATCTGACCAAAAAGCACCTGTACAATACCTCTCCGTTACCATCCGAACTTCCTAAATCCTATCCAGGACTGGACTATTACTTTCAGGAAAGATTATTAGGTTCTGCAGACGGACCCGGCCCTGTCATCACAAGATGGTTTCACACAGGAACCAATGATCTGGTATTAACGACCAATCCTAATGAATTGGTGGGACAAAGCAATTGGGAGAAAAGAAATCTCGGCACCAGCTATAATGGTGATGAGCCGGGAAGTTTTCCGATTTACAGGTATTTCAATGGTGATAAAAAGACGCACTTTTATACCAGAGACAAAAATGAGCTGGGAGACGGAAAAGACGGTTATGAATATGAAGGAATCGCTTTCTACCTGAAAGATTCTGAGCCTAAAGCATACCGTGTTCATGACGGACAATTTTTCCAGGATAATGCGACAGGAGCCCTTTATATCGTATTTGAAAGTACCCTGAGACGTATTGAATCTTTTGCAGTGATCAATAATCTGTTTGCTGTTCAGGGTAAAGCCTATCTGGTTTTTAAGGTAAATATAGAAGATTACACAGGAGAAAGAGGACCGGACATCACTTCAGGAACTCAGCTGGTAAGAAACATCAATACCGGAAAGCTGTATCTTGTAGACGATGGTTTATACAGGTATATTCCTACGATGCAGATATTTAATATCTATAAATTCAATGAGGATGCTATTCAAAATAAACCTGTAAGAATGATGTTTACAGGTAAAGATGTTGCACACACTTTTTAATTATATTTGAATTTAAGATAAAAAGGGGCTTCATTGCCCCTTTCTTATTGTATGAAGTTAAGATGATTTATTGGAAATATGAGCATCTTCAAAGCTGGACATTTCATTCAGGAAATTAACGGCACTTTGAATAATCGGATACGCCAGTGCACAGCCTGTTCCTTCTCCCAGGCGCAGATTCAGATTGAGAATAGCCTGTTCCCTCATCAGTCCCAACAGCTGAGGATGGGCATTTTCATTGCTTACATGGCAGAAGATACAATTGTTCAGAATCTCAGGGTTCTTTTTCCAGACCGTGGCTACCGCTACCGTAGCGATAAATCCATCTACCATGATCAGCATATTATGGTGATATGCTTCTTCTATGGCTCCGATCATTTGGGCTATTTCTAAACCGCCAAAGGTTTGGGCAATTTCATCTTCGGTCATTTCGGAAGGATATTTTTCAACCGCTTCCGTTAAGATATGGATCTTATTCTGCAGCTGATGGTCATTCAATCCGGTTCCACGTCCTACACAATGGGTGACCGGGATATCAAAGAGTTTGCTCATCATCAAAGAAGAAGCGGAAGTATTCCCGATTCCCATTTCTCCGAAACCAATAATATTACACCCTTTTTAGCAATCTCAGATACTACAGATTTCCCATTTTTCAGTGCCTGCTGATATTCTTCAGGAGTCATGGCAGGTTCTTCCAGAATATTACGGCTGGATTTCCTTACCTTTTTATCAATCAGATTCAGCCCTTCGGGAAAATCAAAATTAACTCCGGCATCTACAATTTTAATGTTGATACCATTCTGTCTGCAAAAAACATTAATGGCGGCTCCTCCTCCTAAGAAATTCATCACCATCTGATAGGTAACTTCCTGTGGATAGGCACTTACGCCTGCAGTGGCAATCCCATGATCGGCAGCAAAAACTACCATATGAGGATTCAGTAACTGTGGTGAAGTGGTTTTCTGAACCATTCCTATTTTATGCGCAAGATGTTCAAGATGTCCTAATGCGCCTAACGGTTTTGTTTTAAAATCAATTTTATGCTGTAATTCTGATGATAACATGGGTATTTATAGTTATGTTAAATGGAAAAATGCAATATTAGTGAAATTCAATGAGTCTTTTTCTTTTGTCTTGACACAAAAGAAACAAAAGGTCAAGACCTTGAAAATTGAGCTAAAAATAAAATATGTTCTCTAAAAATTCTCAACTCGTGCGAATTCATTATTACTTTTTTGTATCAATACATTTGTCGCACTCAGACAGGAGAATTTTCTTAACGTTCACAAAATTTATTTTTTTAACGCCAATTCAAAAGTCAAAAAAATTTTAGCCCGCAATATTCACTTACCCTCAAACTCACTAACCCGAAACCTGCACCTCGAAACTTAAAACAGTCACGTAAGAACATTGCGCACTTCGCTCTTTACTTTGCACCACAAATACAAAACAATGACACCAAAAATACTTGAAAAAATAAAAGAAGTTGAGACTGCAAAAGGCGTAGAAGTCCTTCTTGCAGTAGAATCGGGAAGCAGAGCCTGGGGTTTTGCGTCTCCTGACAGTGATTATGATATCCGTTTTATATACCGTCATGAAAAAGACTGGTACCTTTCCCCTTGGGATAAGGATGAAACGATAGAATTTATGACAGAAGATGATTTGGATGGTTCCGGTTGGGATCTGCGAAAGACGTTTCATCTTTTGTTAAAGTCGAATGCGGCTTTATTGAGCTGGTTCTACTCTCCCATCGTGTATAAAGCAGATGAAAAGTTTGTGGAACTGTTCAAACCTCTGGCTGATGCCTGCTTTTCTCCGGTTGCCGTTTCTTACCATTATCTGAGCATGAGCAAGAAATATCTGGAAGCTTGCAGAAGTGATGAAGTCAAATTAAAAAGTTATTTTTATTGTTTACGAACCACATTAACAGGAAAATGGATCATAGAAAAAGGAACCGTTCCTCCTGTACTGTTCAGTGACCTGCTTGTTTTAACAGATGAAGTCACCAAAAGAAAAATAGAAGATCTTATCACCTTAAAAGCAACCAAAGGAGAATCTTACTATCACCCGAACGATTGGAAACTGTTTGATTTTCTGGAGAAAACAATCGCTGAAAATGAAGAAAAATCAAAAGATTTATCAGGAGGAAAGGCGGATAAAAGTGAGATGGAGAGGGTTTTTAGGGAGATCTTAAAATAAAAGAATAAAAGCTTATTTTACATACAAATTAAAATACTGATGAAAAATATAGTCGCACTTTCTCCTATGTATACGGAGGATAGCAATAATTTGAAAAAAGTATCACTCAATTCATCCTACGAGTTGAGCCGATTTAATGCAAAATGGAGTGTTCCTGAAGAATTTCGTCAGGATGTGATTGCAGTGTACGGTGAAGATATTTATGCAGAAATTGTTGCGGAACAATGCGATCTGACTTTAACAAAACCTGATGATAACTGGCTCTCAAAAATTTCAGAAGAATTTACAAAAAGAAAAATTTCTTATGGAAAACTGAAAGATTTCGTATATAAAGAAAATACTTTCATCAAATGTTCAGATTTTAAAACCTTTAAAGCAGGAGTCTTTGATAAAGTATCAGATATAAAGGGCTTTGAAACGCTGGATCCTGAAAGTATGGTTTTCACTTCTGAAGTTGTGGAATGGGAACTCGAAGTAAGATGTTTTGTTGTCAATAATAAAATTAAAACGTATTCTTCCTATTGGCGAAACGACGCTTTCAATACAAATGAACTTTCAGAAAAAGAAAAGAAAGACATGTTCATCTTCTTTGAATCTTTTATCCAAAAGTATTCTTCTACACTACCCGCTGCCATCGTTTTGGATTTTGGAATCATCAGAGGAAAAGGTTGGGCACTTATTGAAGCAAATCCTGCCTGGTGTTCCGGATTATATGCCTGCGATGCTAAGAAAGCTTTGGAAGTTATTGTGAAGAGTTGTGTTAAAAATTAGCATTATTTAAAATGATTATTTTCATTGGGATTTCTAAAAACCATTTATACAAAGATATAGCAAAATTTGAAGAATCATGACCATCCAAGATCTAAAAAATAAAAACCTCGTTCTCTTCGAAGCCATCTCCGGAAGCCGGGCTTTCGGGCTGGCAACGGAGAATTCTGATACGGATATCCGTGGGGTGTATTATCTGCCGAAGGAAGATTTCTTTGGCCTGAATTACATTCCGCAGGTTTCCAATGAGACGAATGACATTACGTATTATGAAATCGGGAGGTTTGTAGAACTGCTGCAGAAAAACAATCCCAATATCCTGGAAATTCTGGCCAGTCCGGAGGATTGTATTCTGTATAAACATCCATTGATGGATCTGCTGAAAACGGAGGATTTTCTGTCAAAACTCTGTAAAGATACCTTTGCAGGCTATGCGGTTTCACAGATTAAAAAGGCCAAAGGTTTTAATAAAAAGATCTTAAATCCGATCGATAAAGAAAGAAAATCGATTCTGGATTTCTGCTTTATCCTTGATGGCCAAGGTTCTGTACCGTTGAAAAAATGGCTGGATAAATTCCCCTCCTCTGGAAGGATGTCCGCAGGACGGAGTGGTCTCTCACAGGAAAATTGCGGATTGGTAAGCATTGATCATACCAAAGGTATGTTTGCTTTATTTTATGATGAATCAGGAACACTTGGGTATAAAGGGATTATTCAGAATGAAGAGGCAAATCAGGTTTCTGTATCCTCTGTTCCTAAAGATGAAAAACCGATCGCTTATCTGTTCTGTAACCTGGATGCCTACTCTGTTTACTGCAAAGATTACAAGGAATACTGGAAATGGGTGGCTGAGCGTAATGAGGACCGTTACAATGTCAATCAGATCCACGGACAGAACTACGACAGCAAAAATATGATGCACACCATTCGTTTGCTGCAGTCCTGTGAACAGATTTTTAAAACCGGCTCTCTGACGATTCGTGTAGAAAACCGTGATGAACTGTTAGATATTAAAGCGGGCAACCAGTCGTATGAAAGCATCATGCAAAAGGCAGAAAACCTGATACTATCTATAGAAAATCATTATTCTGCCACCACTCTTCCCGACTTTCCGGATCTGGAGAAAACAACAAAAATATTAATTCAGATCAGAGAAAAACTGTATCATCATGAGTGATAAGTGATAAATGATAAATGATGAGTGATGAATAGTGGGACTGT
Organism: Chryseobacterium gleum; assembly: GCF_900636535.1. Classification (NCBI taxonomy): domain Bacteria; kingdom Pseudomonadati; phylum Bacteroidota; class Flavobacteriia; order Flavobacteriales; family Weeksellaceae; genus Chryseobacterium; species Chryseobacterium gleum. Next base: position 5,302,649 of record NZ_LR134289.1, on the reverse strand, counting down.
TGAATTGCCAATGCTCCCACTCTCAAACTCAACCACTCCCACCGCGCATCCCGAATCACGCACCTCTCACCCACACAATCAAACCCCGAAACTCACACCTCGTACCCCGTAACTCTCCACCACACTCACTTACCCTCAAACTCTCCCACTCATAAACACTCAAACCTGAAAACTCACTTCTTCGAAACCTTCGCCTTCGGATTATAATCAAGACAGATTTTGATCCAGTATTCAAAATCATCAGGCTTTTGGAAACCTGAGGGTTCTACGTAACAATATCCTTTAAGCTGCTTTCCTTTCATAATCATCGGCAGAAAACCCATTTTCTCTGCAACCTCATCTTCAAGTTCAGGGTCATAGCGGCACATCAGATTGTCATGACTGATGTTGATACACATTTTCCCGTTCACCAGAAAAGACAGTCCGCTGAACATTTTCTTTTCTTCAATCTCCATATTATTTTCCATGGAAAGCCGTTCACGTACCCGGTCGGCAAGTTCAGTACTGTAAGCCATGATTTTAATTTTTGATTTATCCCTTTTAATAATAATGGCTTCGACAGGCTCAGCCTGACAGCACTTAAAAATTTCGGCTGGTATTCCAGTTGTCACCCTGAGCCTGTCGAAGGGCATCAATAAGCATACCTTTGTTAATTATTAAGCTTGAGTATTAATTAAAGGGATAAGTTGATCAACTTTTCTCTTATTAAAATTAATAAAAAACTATGATTAACATCTTATTTTTTTAGTATTGTCGATGAATTCAAAAATTTAAAAATATAAAATTTTATTTAAATTAATTATTGTTTTACGATAATTAATTATACATTTGCAATATCAATCTTCTATCATGAATCAGACTAAAATTATTGCAAGAATTCTATTTTATATCTGTTCCGTATTATCGTTGGGATATTTAATCACCGTTCTCTACTCTCTGATCTGCCTTATAACAGATTTTTCTGTTACGCCTTATGGAAACGGAAAATACCTTCATATCAATTATCCATTGACAGAAAAACCTTTCCTGAATATTGACAACAATTATCCGTATATCATCTTTTCATTTCTGTCAGTGCTTATCACATATGGAATCTTTTTCTGGTTGGCCGCCAGGGTTTTCAGGGTATTTTTTCAGCAGAAACTGTTTACACAGGATAATATACGGCAGCTGACGAGATTTTACCTGTATAATATTTTCATTCCTCTTCCACTGGTGATTATCGCGGGTTTCTTTGTGGAAGTAGAAAGTATCATCTGGGGACTGGTGTTTATTCACTTTATGCTTGGAATTTTCTGCCTGTTTCTTGCGAATATCTTTAAGCAAGGACTACATTTGCAAAACGAACAAGACCTATTTATTTAACATGCCAATTATAGTCAACTTAGATGTAATGCTTGCCAAACGAAAAATGCAGAGTAAAGAATTGGCAGAAAAACTGGGTATCACACCCGTTAACCTTTCTATCCTGAAAACAGGTAAAGCCAAAGGCGTCCGCTTCGATACCCTTGAAGCGATCTGTAAAATCCTTGAATGCCAGCCGGGAGATATTCTTGAATTTAAAGAGTAGTTGGGATTCGGGGTGCGTGTTGCGTGTTGCGAGGTTTGAGAGTAAGAGTGTTTGAGAGTGAGAGTTTGAAACTTCACTTCTAACTTCCAGCATCCAGCTTCTAGCTTCCAACCATAAATTTTAAACTTTAAACTTTAAACCCAAAATTGCTACCGAAAGGCCGCCTGTCCTTCTATTCCCCAAACACAACGCTATGAACACATTAACCATCAACAACCTTAGTCTTACCTATAAAAATGGTTTTCAAGCTATTAAGAACATTTCTCTTGATATCACAAACGGAATGTTCGGGCTGCTTGGTCCGAACGGAGCCGGAAAATCTTCTCTGATGAAAACCATTGTTGGACTTCAGAAACCCACTTCGGGGACTCTGCTTTTCAATGATGTGGATATTGTTAAAAACCCTGATTATATTAAACAGAATCTGGGATTTCTTCCCCAGGATTTTGGCGTGTATCCGAAAGTTTCCGCGTATGATCTTCTGGAACATATAGCCCTATTGAAAGGTATTAGTGATAAAAACAAACGTAAAAATCAGATTTTGGGTCTGCTTGAAAAAGTTAATCTTTCTGATTTTTCAAAAAAAGAGGTCCATACTTTTTCAGGCGGAATGAAACAGCGTTTCGGTGTGGCACAGGCTCTGCTAGGAGATCCGAAAATTATCATTGTCGATGAACCTACTGCAGGACTGGATCCTGAAGAACGCAATCGTTTCAATTCATTGCTGAATGATATCAGCCAGGAGGTGATTGTTATTCTTTCTACCCATCTCGTGGAAGACGTCAGAAACCTCTGTTCGGAAATGGCAGTAATGAATCATGGACAGATCCTTCGAAAAGGAAATCCGGGAACATTAATCGCTGAACTGGAGAACAAAATATGGTCAAAACCTATCCACAAAAACGAGCTGGAAACTTATGGTTCCAATTATGAGATCATCAGCAGACAATTACTGGAAAGAGAACTTCACATCACCATATTTTCTGAAGAACCCCCGAAAGACTTCAGTCCTGTAAATCCTCTGCTGGAGCACGTTTATTTCCATACGCTTACTCAAAAACTTTAATCATGAACACTTTATTTTTATTCGAAGCCGGACGCTCTTCCAAGCACTGGCTTACCTATCTTGTGGCTTTACTTTTAATAAGCCTGGGGATCTTTTGCGGCAACCAGTTCAATCTTTCTGCAGGAGAAGGAATTTATCTGAACTCGCCTTACACTATAGGTTTTATGACCGGGATGCTGAGCCTTTCTGTTATCTTTTTTGCTACCGTTTATGCGTTACAACTGTTGTTCAGAGACCAGGATTCAAAATTTGACAGCATTCTGTTTTCTTTCCCCTTTTCAAAATTCACTTACCTGAAAGGGAAATTTTACGCGTATTTCCTTCAGACATTTTTAAGTTTTACATTCTTAATGACAGGCTTTCTCCTGGGGCAGCTGATGCGTACAGGAAGTGAAATGCAGGAGTATTTTAATATCTTATATTACCTCTACCCATTATTGATCTTCGGGCTAATCAACAGTTTTTTTGTATGCGGTTTTTTGTTTCTTATTGCATTTACAGTAAAGAAGAAACTGCTGGTTGTGGTAGGCGGGCTCCTTCTGTATGTAGTGTATATGATCATTTTACTATTTTCCAATTCTCCTTTTATGACGGGAAGTCTGCCTCAGTCATTGGAAACACAACAATTTTCAGCTTTGACTGATCCGTTTGGATTATCTGCTTATTTTATGCAAGCCCGGGACCTTACTGCTCATGAGAAAAATATCCACATGGTACCTTTCACAGGCTACCTTTTGTTCAACAGGATCTTATTTTTCCTACTCTCTTTTGGATTTTTATTTCTATCTCTTACATTATTTTCTTTCTCCAATACATCAGGGCACAAAGTAAAAACACGGGGAAATCTTCAATCATTTTCTGAAATAGGCACATTGGAATATTCTACTGTTGCTCAAGCTTTTAACTGGTGGAGTTCATTCCGGTCCGTATTATCTTTCGTAAAAACAGACCTTACCTATCTGTTTAAAAGCATTGCCGTTCCTGCAGTTTCCATTCTGCTGTTATTCTTTGTCGGAATGGAAATGTATGCTGAAATTGAAAAAGGAATCCGCCTTCCACAGAAGTATGCAAGCTCGGGCCTGATGGCAACAACCATCTCAGAGAATTTTCATCTGCTTGGCCTATTGATTACGGCTTATTTTCTGAATGATATTTACTGGAGAAGTCAATCTTCCGGATTCAACCTGATTGAAAACAGTGCTTTATTTGCAAAAAACCGGTTAACAGGTCATTTTGTTTCGGTAAGTTTACTCCTGTTCTTCTTTACCGGTATTGTAATGGTTCAGGGAATTATTTTCCAGGCAACTTATCAGTATTTTCATATTGATTGGAACGCCTACCTCGGTGTTTTCCTTTTCAATACTTTTCCTTTGATCTTATTTTCAGGGTTTATCCTGTTGATTAACGACAGAATCCCCAATAAATTTATAGCGCTGGGAGTTTCCGTTCTTGCTGTTTTTTTATTGTCGGGGCCGGTTTCCGGGAAAATCATTACCTATCCTCTTCTCAGAATATTTTCAGATTTCAAAGGGACTTACAGTGACTTTAATGGATACGGAATTTATGAAAAAGCTTTTGCACAAAGGCTTGTATTCGGAGCCGGAATCATCAGTCTGTTGTGGTTATTCTACAGTATTGTAAAGGTAAAAAAAATACATGTTTCCGCTTTGGTTTTCACTATCTTCCTGCTGATTTCAGGGGTCATTGCCGGAATATTCTTTATGAAAGGATACATTCCGAAAAATGAAGCACAGAACATCTTAAGTTCTGTAGAATATGAAAAAAACTACCAGAAATATGAAAATATTCCGCAACCTGATATCACTGGTATTACTACAGAAATTAAGCTGTATCCTTCGGAAAATGCTTATCAGATCGCCGGAAAATATATACTTACCAACCAAACCAATCAACCTGTTAATAAGATTCTTATCAATTTTAATAAAGACTTAAAGCTTGAATCTGCTGTACTAACATCAGGAAATGAAAGAACAGAGATTCATCAAAACATCACGGAAGTTTCATTAAAACAACCTCTCCTGCCGGGAAAAACCGCTTTTCTTGATTTTATATTATCTTATCAGTGGTTTGCTGTAAACGGACATCAGCCTTTTAATGCTATCATAAAAAACGGATCATTTATGAGAATCAGCAGGTATTATCCTGTGATTGGTTATCAAAAAGATTATGAAATCCAGGATCAGAAACAGCGTGATCATTTCAACCTGGAAAATCGCACAGGATTGAAAGAACCTGAAGCTCCTGAAGTGGAAAAAAAAGATTTTATCAACCTTAATATGATTGTTTCTACCGAGCAGGATCAAACGGCCATAGGTACCGGAGATCTGATAAAAAAATGGACAAAATCCGGACGAAATTATTTCGAATATAAAGCAGAGCAGATTCCTTTCCGGTTTGCCGTTTCTTCTGCAAAATATAAAGCAAAAAGTATGAATTATAAATGGATAGCCGTTACTGTCTTTTACCATCAAAAACATTCTGAAAACGTCAGCCATCTTCTTGAAAATGCTAAGCTTACCTTAGATTACTGCATGCAGAATTTTGGACCATATCCTTTTAAAACCATCAGTTTTGCGGAAATTTCTTCTTTTACCCGGGGCTTTGCCGCTACAGCTTACCCTTCAGCAGTCTTTATGCCGGAAGATATGATTTTTCATGCCAATATACAGGCAGACAAGAACCAGGATGTCATTAATGAGCTGGCCGGGCATGAGCTTTCCCATCTTTGGTGGGGAAACAGCCGGATTGATCCGGATGACCGGAAAGGCGCTGTGATGCTTACTGAAACGTTAGCAATGTATACGGAAATGATGCTCTATAAAAGAATGTATGGCAAAGAAAAAATGATGGAAAGAATCAAGGTACACCAGCAGATTTACGATAATGAAAAAGGGTTGTCTGAGAATGTACCTATTTATAAAGCTACGGGAAATGTTCCTCACATTTCTTATTCCAAGGGTGCAATTGCTATGGTACAGTTGAGCAATCTGATAGGTGAAGATCGTGTGAATACAGCTTTAAAAAATTTTCTCAATAACAATCAATATCCAAAGAAGCCCACTTCATTAGACCTGATCCGTGAGTTTTACAAAGTTGCTCCTGATGCCTCAACCCGAAAACAGATTGACAGGTTATTTAAAACTACAGAAGATATCATTTTTATTTCCGGTCCTGATACGGCTTCCACAGAAGCAAAATTAAAGGAACCGATTGATGGATTTTAATTTTTTCTGAAAATATTTTTCAGTAATGATAACAAAATAAAATGACCTACACCTTTAAAAATTACTTCAATGCTTTGCATTCCGCAATGACATAATAGCAAAAATCCCTCAGTTTGAGGGATTTTTTATAGTAAGAATGAATCTTATTATGCTTCGTTAGAAGGAGTCTGGTTTTCCACCGGCTTTTCGCTTTGTGGTCTTTCACCTTGCGGCTTTTGTCCTTCAGGTCTTCTCTGTCCTTCAGGTCTGCCTTGTCCTTCATGTCTTGGTTTTCCTTCCGGCTTCGGAGGTCTTGGTAAAAGCACTTTACGGGAAAGCTTCATTTTCTTACGGTCATCATATCCCATGAACTTCACCTCTACCTCATCACCTTCTGCATAAGGAACTTTGTCAAGACGAGCCCACTCAATTTCAGAAATGTGAAGAAGTCCTTCTGTTCCTTTAGCAATCGCTACAAATGCTCCGAAATCCATTACTTTCACTACTTTACCTTTGTAAACTTCGCCTACAACCGGTACGAAAGTAATTTCATTGATCTTAGCAATAGCAGCATTGATCTTTTCTCTGTCTGTTCCTGCAATTTCGATACGTCCGATTTCTCCGATTTCCTCAATTGCAATAACCGTATCTGTATCTTTCTGTAACTGCTGAATAATTTTTCCACCAGGCCCGATTACAGCACCGATAAAGTCTTTCGGAATCTCCATTACTACCATTTTCGGAGCGTGAGGCTTCACGTCTGCTCTTGGCTGAGAAATAGTTTCCGTGATTTTGTTCAGGATGTGTAATCTTCCGTCTTTAGCCTGCATTAAAGCTTTCTCCATGATATCCATAGAAAGTCCCTGGATTTTGATATCCATCTGACAAGCTGTGATACCGTCTGCAGTACCTGTTACTTTAAAGTCCATATCTCCAAGGTGATCTTCATCTCCTAAGATATCAGAAAGTACAGTAAATTTACCTGATTTTGTATCAGTGATCAGACCCATTGCAATTCCTGAAACAGGTTTTGTAATCTGAACCCCTGCATCCATCAAAGCTAATGTACCTGCACAAACTGTTGCCATTGAAGAAGAACCGTTAGATTCCAGGATATCGGAAACAATTCTGATTGTATATGGATTTTCTGCAGGAATTACTGCAGTTAAAGCTCTCTGAGCTAAGTTTCCGTGTCCTACTTCTCTTCTTGAAGTACCTCTTAAAGGTCTTGCTTCACCTGTAGAGAATGGAGGGAAATTATAGTGTAAGAAGAATCTTTCGTCGTGCTGCGTGATTACGCTGTCGATCATATTGGCATCTTTTACAGAACCCAGAGTTACTGCTGTCAACGACTGAGTTTCACCTCTTGTAAAGATTGCAGAACCGTGAGCTCCCGGAAGATAATCAATTTCTGACCAGATAGGACGGATCGTCTGTGGATCACGACCATCAAGACGGATATTGTCTTCAAGGATCATCTGACGCATTGCTTCTTTCTCTACGTCATGGTAATATACTTTTACGAAAGGAGTTACTCTTGCCAGTTCTTCTTCGTTATCAGCATACTGTGCTAAGAACTCTTCAAGAACAGCTTTGAATTTTTCTCCTCTTTCTTCTTTATTGGATGGCGTTTTTGCTACTTCATATACTTTATCGTAACACTCTTTCCATACTTTTTCACGAATTTCTTCATCGTGTTCTTCGTGATTGTATTCTCTCTTAGGGAAAGCTTTTCCAACTTTAGCTGCCAATCTCTCCTGAGCTTCGATCTGTTTTCTGATCTCGGCATGAGCGAAGTTGATAGCTTCAAGCATTTCCTGCTCAGAGATCTCCTTCATTTCTCCTTCTACCATTACGATGGAGTCTTTAGTAGCCCCAACCATAATGTCGATATCTGATTTTAATAAATTTTCATAGCTTGGATTAACTGACAATTCTCCGTCAATTCTTACGACTCTTGCTTCAGACATTGGTCCGTTGAAAGGAATATCTGTAATTGCAATAGCTGCAGAAGCTGCCAGACCTGCCAATGCTTCAGGCATTACTTCTTTATCATAAGAAATCAATGAGATCATTACCTGTACTTCCGCGTGGAAATCTTCAGGGAAAAGAGGACGTAATACTCTGTCCACCAATCTCATGGTAAGCACTTCATCATCAGATGGTTTTGCTTCTCTACGGAAGAAATTTCCAGGAATTCTTCCACCTGCATAGAACTTTTCTCTGTAATCTACCGTTAATGGTAAAAAATCTACACCAGGATTTGCTTCTTTGTTGGCTACAACTGTTGCTAAAAGCATTGTTCCGCCACATTTCACCACTACAGATCCGTCAGCCTGCTTAGCCAGCTTTCCCGTTTCGATAGTGATTTCCCTGCCGTCTGCAAGGGTAATCGTTTCTGTAAACGCTTGAGGTATACTCATAAATTTGCTTCTTTATACTCCGTATTGAGTATGATTAATATTTAAACTCTTTAAATTTTCGTCTGCAAAGGTACTATATAATAATGAAATATTAAATTTTTCGATTGCATAAATAGGCTCTTAAAATACAAAAAATTGGCTATCAATGCATGAAAATTTTACTATTTATATCTGAAATCCCGTCCTGTTCATGATTTATGAAAATAAAAATCAGTTTTTTAAAGATAATGTATTGAAAAATCCTGCTGTTTTTGTATTATTGTCTCAAAAAATGAAAATAAGGAAGCTAATTGAAAAAATATCCGTTTCATTATAAAAACCAATAAAATTATTGCAAAGACATAGGCTGATGCCTATATTTGCCCTACTTCACCAAATACAATGCTGTAGGTAAAAAAAAGTTAAGGAATTATCCTTATACAGATAAATACATGTTTATGATTAATAAAGAAGTACAATCCAAAGGCAGGAATTATACGGTTCCATTGATTACCATCACCCTGCTGTTTTTTATGTGGGGCTTCATCACCTGTATGAATGACATCCTGATCCCCTATCTGAAGCAACTTTTCAGTCTTACCTTTTTCGAATCCATGCTGGTACAGTTCTGTTTCTTCGGGGCTTACTTTATCGGATCTCTGATTTATTTCCTGATCTCTATCACGAAAGGGGATCCCATCAATAAATTAGGATATAAAAAAGGAATTCTTTTCGGAATTTTCCTGGCGGCGCTGGGCTGTGTACTGTTCTATCCTGCAGCTACATTTTCGTATTATCCGCTGTTTCTGGGCGCCTTGTTTATTTTAGGACTAGGCTTTACCGTATTGCAGATTACTGCCAATGCGTATGTTTCCTTGCTGGGAAGTGAAGAATCTGCCTCAAGCCGACTGAATATGACACAGGCATTCAATGCATTCGGGACAACCATTGCACCGGTGCTCGGAGGGCATCTTATTTTTGAATTTTTCTCTTCTCCGGATGGATCCTTCAGCGCAGTAGCTACAAGAATTCCTTATCTTATTTTCGCAGGAATCCTTTTGTTGGTAGCTTTATTGATTTCAAGAGTTAAGCTGCCTTCGTTCCAGATGGGTGAAGAAGAAGTCGTAAAAGGCTGGGGAGCACTGGAGTTCAGTCATCTGAAATTCGGGGTATTTGCTATGTTCTGCTATGTGGGCGGAGAAGTTGCTGTGGGAAGTTTTATCATCAGTTTCCTGGAACAACCGCAGATAATGGGCTTTAATGAAATCATCAGCAAAAATTATCTTTCCCTATATTGGGGAGGGGCCATGATCGGACGTTTTCTTGGTGCAATTTCATTGAATCAATCTTTAAGCCAGAAAAAAAAGGCTGTTTATATGCTTGGGGCGGCAGGAGCTGTTTTCCTTGTCATCTTCAGTATTGTGAACCTTACTTTTTCTCAGATCAGCTTTTTCCTGGTATTCATCGTTCTCAATTTCATTGCCTTTTTTGTGGGTAAAGCGGCTCCGGCAAGAACGTTATCCATCTTTGCAGCGATTAATGTAGCTTTATTGATTTCCGCTATGGTAAATTATGGTGAACTGGCGATGTACAGTATTCTGGGAATCGGAATTTTCAATTCTATTATGTTCTCCAATATTTATACACTGGCTATTTCAGGATTGGGTAAATATACCAGTCAGGGATCATCATTAGTGGTTATGGCCATTTTAGGAGGAGCTATTGTTCCTATTTTCCAGGGCTATCTTGCAGACCAGTTTGGGGTACAACATTCCTTTATTATTCCTGTATTCTGCTATCTGGTTATTCTGATCTTCGGAGCATACTGTACCAAATATCTTGGTCATGTGGAAAGCACTGAAGCTAAAGCAGGTCATTAAAATCAACTTTATTAAAATATATAAGCGGAATATTTCAAAGTATTCCGCTTTATTTTTTTCATACTTTGGAATGTAACTTTCGCAATAAAAAAATGACTCATCATACATACAGAACAGCATTACAATGAAAACACAATTACAGCTTGAATACGCAGCATTTCTATTGTTAGGAATTTATGCTTTTGCCCAGACAGGATATTCCTGGTGGTGGTTTGCCGGATTATTCCTTGCACCGGACATTTCCATGTTGGGTTATACGGTTAATAATAAAGTGGGTGCTTTCTTTTACAATCTGTTCCATCATTTCGGAGTTGCCATTATCATTTATCTTGCAGGTACAGCTCTATCTCTGCCCTATTTACAAATTGCCGGGGCCATCTTATTTTCCCATTCTGCATTTGACAGAATTTTAGGATATGGTTTGAAATATCCGGACAGTTTTCAGAATACGCATTTGGGAAAAATTGGTAAGAAGGCTGAGTAGTTTAGGGTATAAACCAACCGCCAAAAATTCAAAGAATTTTTACCACCCCTCCGGAGGAGGAGAATTTTTACTACTTCAGTTGGAATATTTGGCTGTAATGAGAACATTATTCATACAGTTTGTCATTCCATAGGAATCCAAACACTTTACATTTCGCAATGGTATTAAAACAAAAAAGCAACCTCTTTCGAAGTTGCTTTTTGTTTTTGAAAATCTTTATAGATTATTTTCTTAAACCTAGTTCAGCGATGATCGCTCTGTATCTTGCGATATCTTTATTTTTAAGGTAATCTAGTAATCTTTTTCTCTTACCTACCAATTTAACCAAAGATTTTTCAGTGTTGAAATCTTTGTGATTGCTCTTCAAGTGAGCAGAAAGGTGGTTAATTCTGAAAGTGAAAAGTGCAATTTGTCCTTCAGCACTTCCTGTGTCTTGTGCAGATTTTCCGTGTTTTGCGAAAATTTCCTGCTTTTTGTCTGTTGTTAAGTACATTCCAATATTGTTTAATGATTATTATGTAACGGGTGCAAAATTACGACTATTTTTTGATTCTGCAAACATTATTGATTTCATAAATCAAATTTGATAGAAAAAAATGTTAAAAAATTCTTAATAAATTATATGCAATCCAACGAAAAGGCAGTAATTTTGCATTCGAATTACAAATGAAAAAAATTATATTCTTTGCAGCGGTTACTACTTTTTTATTCATCGGATTTACTTCGGTAAAAGCCCAGAAAAATACTGATGACAAAATTAAAAAAGTCCTTTACTTCAATCCAGAAGTAGAGCCGGATATTGATGAAATAAAAGATCCCACCAACAATGCATTCTTTGATGCCGTTACCGATAATTTCAGCGGCAGAAAAAACAAGATGCTTCGCGCTGAAGTTCAGATTCCCTTTGACAGCATAGACAAACAGACTATTGTAGATTATTGCCTCAATAATGATGCTGATTTTGCCATTGTTTCCAAAGTAAGATATTTCAAAGTAGGTTTTGGCAAATATGTTTTTTCCAATCAGGTAGTGGTAAGCATGAAATTATTTGGTGCTGATGGCAACCTTGTCGCTGAAACAGATCATGATACTTACCGGAAAAATATGCGTCTTCTGGGCTCTACCGTGAATTCTGTTAAAATAGGAACTGAAGGTGCTATAAAAGGAATCATCAAAAAACTGAGAAAACTGAAACCGACGGAAGCGGAGCTTTAAGATTCAAGGTTTAAGGTTTAAGGTTTAAAGTTAGAATATACAGCCTTTCATCATCAATGGTCAATTTTGCTTCGTAAGTCAATGGTGAATTTGCTATAGAGATTAATATATATCTAATTCATTCATCATTCATCATTTATTTATATTTTAAGTATTTCCTTTACTCTGAATTATAAAAATTTTCACATTATATAAAAGCACTTGTTTACATTCGTAAGCAGGTGTTTTTTGTATAATAAACTCCATAAGCAATTGATTTGCAATTAAATATTTTCACCAAATAAGGAATTATTAAATATTTTTTACTATTTTAGTTCAACATTAAAACCAAAATCATATGAAAAATCTAAAGAAACTCAGTAGAGAAAAAGCAAAACAAGTTAATGGAGGATCAATGGAAAGATGCAGTGACACTAATCCATGCACAGTAGGATGGTGTTGTTTCGGAATCTGCTCACCCTTTATCTGTATTGAATAAGAAGTAAACTAACAACATAAAAATCAAACTCATGAAAAATCTAAAAAAGCTAAGCAGACAAGTACAAAAGGAAATCAAAGGCAGCGGGCCTTTCAAAAGATGTACAGAACATTATGAATGTCCGGGTGGATCATGTTGCCACAACACCTGTGTTGTTAATCCATGTCCTCTGGAATAATATATGATCATTACAGACACCTGCATTTGTAGGTGTTTTTGTTTACATCATAAATAAAATATTGGTTTACAATAAAATATTTTCACTCACAATTGAATAATATAGAAATATTTATTATTTTAGTCTGACATTAATTTAAACTATAACTATATGAAAAATCTAAAAAAACTAAGCAGAAATGCTGCCAAAGAAATCAATGGCGGCTTAGGACCGTTCAGATGCAGCATCACAAGACCTTGCTCTGTTGGGTATTGCTGTAACGGAGAATGTCTGGATCATGACTGTATGATAGAGCCTTAACTAATCTCTTTATCGTTATGAAAAAATCACATCTTAAAAGACTCAACAGGCAGGAACAAAAAGGAATCATCGGAGGTGCAATAAAAAAGTGCGGCGACGATTCAGATTGCGGACCTTATAATTGCTGTGTAAACAGTGTCTGCACCTTCATTCCTACTTCAGAATGTGGACCAATTTAAAAGAATATTGGACTTTAAATTTAATTTTTGAACATCTGCCCCGGCAGATGTTTTTTGTCTTACAGAAGCATTAAAGTTTAATTAATCCTTAATTTTGCCACTTTATTGCGCAGTCTTAAAAATTTGAATTATTTTTGCATATCCAAAAAATTTCACGTTTTGAATTCTAGAGACGAACTTATCTTCAACCCTGCCGATATTGCCGAAACTCTCAGCGAACTTCCTGCTGATGAGAGGCTGCTCGCGTTCCTGAAGGTTCCGAAAGAGTACAAAGCAGAAGTTTTTTCACACCTTGATCCTGATTTCCAGGAAGATACCATCAGAAGTATCGGGAGCGATGAAGTTTCTGAAATCCTGAATGCGATGACTCCGGATGACAGAACGGCTCTTTTCGAGGATTTTCCGGACGAGCTGATCAAGTATTCCATCAATCATCTTAACCCGCAGGAAAGAAGAATTGCTTTAAAGCTTCTAGGGTATAACTCAGACTCTATTGCCCGTCTGATGACGCCTTATTATATTCAGATCCGTAAGGAATGGACAGTAAAAAGATGTCTGCAGCAGATCAAAAAGGTAGGAAAAAGAGTGGAAACCATGAACTACCTGTATGTGGTAGATGAAAGAAACCGCTTAATTGATGACCTTGCCATCGGAACTTTACTACTGGAAGAAGAAGATACGCTTGTTTCTGATATTACAGACAATCATTTCGTAGCGATTACCACTACAACTTCTAAAGAAGATGCGGTGACGTATTTCGAAAAGTATGACCGCGGTGCCCTTCCCATTATTACGGAAGCCGGTGTTCTGGTAGGAATTGTAACGATTGACGACATTCTCGATCAGATTGAGCAGCAGAATACAGAAGATATCCAGAAGTTCGGGGGATTGGAAGCCCTGGACCTTCCGTATACGCAGACATCATGGACTGAAATGATTAAAAAGAGAGCAACCTGGCTGATCATTCTATTTGTTTCGGAAATGCTGACTGCTTCTGCGATGGGATATTTTGATAAAGAAATTGAGAAAGCTGTTGTGCTGGCCTTATTTGTTCCGTTGATCATTTCCAGCGGAGGAAATTCCGGATCACAGGCAGCAACACTGATTATCCGTGCCATGGCGCTTCAGGAAATCAATCTGAAAGACTGGTGGTACGTTATGAGAAAAGAGATTATTTCCGGATTATGCCTGGGAGCAATTTTAGGAGTTATCGGATTTATAAGAATCATGCTCTGGCAGCAGATTGGTCTGTTCGATTACGGCCAATACTGGGTATATGTAGGATTAAGCGTCTCTGTTTCCCTGATTGCCATTGTATTATGGGGAACATTATCAGGTTCCATGATCCCGTTTGTATTAAAGAAATTAAAACTTGACCCTGCCACTTCTTCAGCTCCATTTGTAGCAACATTGGTGGATGTTACGGGACTTATCATCTATTTTACGGTAGCCGGACTTTTCTTAACCGGAAAACTTTTGTAATTTTAGGCATCATCTAACATGCCAATATGAAAATCGTTTCACTTGTACCTTCTATTACGGAAGCATTATTTGACCTTGGACTGACCGAAAATGAAGTAATAGGAAGAACAAAATTCTGTATTCATCCTCAGGAAAAAATAAAAAATGTTTCAGTAATCGGCGGGACGAAAAACATCAATATTGAGAAAATTAAAGCCCTGCAGCCAGACCTTATCATTGCCAATAAGGAGGAAAACGTAAAAGAACAGGTGGAAGCTTTAATGGAGGATTATAAAGTAATGGTGACCAATATTGACACCATTGAAGACAATTATTACCTTCTTAAAAATCTTGGAAAACTTTTTGGGAAAGAAGAGAAAGCCCAACTTTACAATCTTAAAATTTATGATGTACTGAATCAGGCAAAGCTAGACAGTCCTGTTAAAGCAGCATATCTTATCTGGAAAAATCCTTACATGACAATTGGTTCAGATACTTTTATTCACAGAATCTTATCGGAAATCGGTTTTCAAAATATTTTCAAGGACAAAACCCGTTATCCTCAAATCACTACTGAGGATCTGGGAGATGCTGATGTTATTATGCTTTCCTCTGAACCTTTTCCATTTAAAGAAAAACATATTGAAGAACTGAAGGTTTTCTATCCTGATAAAAAGATAATGATTGTAGACGGAGAGGCATTTTCTTGGTATGGAACCCATATTGCAAAATGTGAAAATTATTTCAAAGAATTACTGACCGAAATTCACCTCATGCAGCAGAGCTAATTTTTCACCATCAACTTTAAACCCAAAACTTTAAACATTGAACTTTATATGTCTGATACCATTATATTATCCGAAGGAGCAGAATTTGACCATGTTATACAGGAAGTTTCTAAATACATCCACCTGTATGTAATGGCATTTGAAAAAGAAGAAAGAACCATCACGCGGTAGACAAGCGCGAAAATATGTATGGCGGAAAGGGAACGGTATATATGCTCCAGATGTTTGACCAGAAAGAACTGGCCAATAACCGTCTGGCCGCCTATATGGTTTTATTGAACAAAGGAGATGAATCCGGGTTTCATACCCATAATCTGAGAAATGAGCAGGAGCTGTATGTAGTTGTACACGGAACCGGAGAATATCGTGAAAGAACCGGAACGGAAGGACCCATCCGGAAGAAAATTCTTCACAAAGGAGATATTACGGCTATCAGTTCGATTGGATACCATTCCATCGAAAACACAGGGAATAAACCTTTAATTATGTTTGTGATTACGACCAATAATTCATAAAAAACTCCGGCTTGACAGCCGGAGTTTATATTATATCATTTTGAAACTGAATTACAAAATTTTGGCTACTTCCCCACAAAGCCATTCCAGCAATTCACGGTCTTCGTTGGTAAACGGATCAATGGTATGAGAATCAATATCGATCTGACCGATATTTTTTCCATCCTTAAAAATAGGAACTACGATTTCTGCCTTTGTATCGATAGAGCAGCTTAAATAATTGCTTTCTTCATGTACATCCGGAACCACAAAAGTTTCATTGGAAACCGCAACCTGACCGCAAATTCCTTTTCCGTAAGGGATGATAGTATGATCTGTAGGGGCACCTACGTAAGGGCCTAAAATCAACTCGTCCTTATCTCCGTTTTTGAAATAGAAACCTGTCCAGTTGAAGTAGGAAATCTCCTGATCCAACAGGTGGCATACCTTTTCAAGCTTTTCTTCTGTATTATGTTTTGGACTTTCAAGAATTGAGGAAAGTCTTTTCTTTAATTCTGACATTGTATATATATTTTAAGAGAATTGTTTTAGGGAAAGCTCTTCTTTATATCCGAACATTCCACGCTCTTTAATCATTTCTGCTACGCCATCCGGAACCTGAGTTTCCCAGCCTTTCACACAACATGCAATTTTTCTCAGTATCTCTCTTGAGTAAATTTCCAAAAACTCCGGATTATAATTGGTAATATCTACAATACGGTTGTTGTGTTTGAAATATTTGTATAATTCTTTCAGATTTTCTTCTACTTTTAGGTTTGAAGAATCCAGCAGCTGATGTGTTTCCGGATCTTTATAAGGATACAGGTAAACCCTCATTCCGTTTCTGAAAAACTTTCCGAATGCTTCCAGAATTCCTCCTGACAGATTTTTATAATATTTCTCATCGAATACCATCAACAGGTTATTTACACCCATTGCTACCCCGATATCCCCGCTTGTATAAGACGCAAAATAATCAATCAGTCTGTAGTATTCAGAGAAGTTTGAAATAATAACAGTATATCCCAGTTTGCCTAAAATATCCACTCTGTCAAGGAAATCTCTTTCATCAATATCCCCGTCTGCCCTCAGGTTGGAAATGGTGATTTCGATAAGGACTTCTGTTTCTTCATGGGTACAGGTGGCATCTTTGAAAAACATATCCATCCCGTTTTTAAGCATGTCAATGTTTACTTTCGTTACCGGTCTGAAGCTCCCTCTTACCGCAAAAATATTTTTCTTGTATAATACGTCTGCCGGCAGCATGTTGTTCCCCTGTGAATTGAAAATAACAGCATCAGTCATTCCGTTTTTCACTAGCTGAAGGGACATCAGTCTGTTATCTACATAGGCAAAAGCCGGTCCGCTGAAATCGATCATATCAATCTCCAGGTTATCTTTTGCGATATCATCGTATAGAGATTCTACTAAAGTTCTTGGGTTATCAAAGTAATTGAAAGCTCCGAAAATAAGGTTTACACCAAGGTTACCTAAAGTTTCCTGCTGAAGAGTAGCGTCATTTTCCTTGAATTTTACATGGATAACGATCTCATTGTAATCTTCATTTTCTTTGGTCTGAAAACGGATTCCTACCCAGCCGTGGCCTTTTACAGTCTTATCAAAATTGATGGTTGTTACTGTATTGGCATAAGAAAAGAATTTTCTATCCGGATTATTATCTCTTGAAATTCTCTCTTCAATCAAAGCGACTTCATACCGAAGCATTTTACGAAGTCTGTTCTGGGTAACGTACCTGTTTTTTACTTCTTTTCCGTAGATGGCATCACTAAAATCTTTGTCATAAGCAGACATTGCCTTAGCAATCGTACCGGAAGCTCCCCCTGCTCTAAAAAAGTGGCGAACAGTCTCCTGCCCTGCTCCAATTTCTGCGAAAGTACCATAAATAGTAGGATCTAGATTAATTGTTAATGCTTTTTGTTTAGGAGTTAGTTTCTGATACATTAGGACATGAAATTTTTTGTAAATTTACCAAAATTAAACCAACCTCAAAACAAAATGAAGTTGAAATTTTTAGGAACCGGTACTTCTCAAGGTGTACCTGTTATAGGCTGCACATGTGAAGTGTGTACTTCAGAAAATCCCAAAGATAAACGTTTACGTTCTTCCGTGATGGTTACTACGGAGGAAAATAAAAAAATACTGATCGACTGCGGTCCGGATTTCAGGCAGCAAATGCTTACCAACCACGAACACACTGTAGACATTGCATTGATTACCCATGAGCACAATGATCACGTCATCGGATTGGATGATATGCGGCCACTAATTTTTAAAAGCGGAAAAGATGTTCCGCTCTACTGCTACTCAAGGGTGGCTCACGAAATAAAAAACAGGTTTCCATACGCTTTTGCTGATGTGAGGTACCCCGGCGCACCTGCTTTTGAACTTCACGAGATTGAAAACAAACCTTTTGAGGTATTGGATACTGAAATCACCCCTGTAGAAGTGATTCACTATAAAATTACTGTGTTCGGATATAAGTTTAAAAAGCTTGCCTACATTACAGATGCGGGATTTATTTCCGAAACAGAGAAGGAAAAACTGAAAGATCTGGATGTTCTGATCTTAAACTGTATCAGAAAATTTGATCCTCATCCTGCCCATTTTATTCTTCCCGATGTTATTAAATTGTTCGAAGAGCTCAAACCTAAAAAATTATTTCTAACCCACATCAGCCATCATCTTGGACTGCATGACATTGAAGATAAGGAGCTTCCGGATGGAATTCACCTTGCCCACGATGGTTTGGAACTCAGTTTTTAAAAATTTTTCTTCAAAAACCTTTTGAACATTGAAAAAAGTTCCTATATTTGCACACCAATTTGAAACAAACATCACGTTTGAAATCAACATCAAGCCCAGGTGGCGGAATTGGTAGACGCGCTGGTCTCAAACACCAGTTCTTAGGAGTACCGGTTCGATCCCGGTCCTGGGTACAAGACCGGAAAGAGGTGATAATTCACTTTCTTTCCGGTTTTTTTTCGCACCTAACTCATTGTTTATCTGGTATATATAAGAGAGCAAAACATTGGGTCGGGTGGTTCGATAATGATTTTCTGAAAATTGCAATTTTTCAGGAAATATCGAACCAATTATTTTACGTTTTACCTCGATATCCCCATCAGTATAGACTTTCGCAAGGTTTACTAGGTTCGATAATGCTTGGTCTAGTAGTTTTTGAAAATCTATTTTCTTATTATCTTTTCCTTTAGTTAATTTAACTTCAAGCTTTTCAATTTGTACTTTACAGTCGGTCTTAATTTCAAGATAATCTTCATCATCAATTACCTCCTCCATTAGTTTATTTCTTGCCTGTTTCAATCTGTTGTTTAAACGATCTATTTCTAATAGAATTGCTTTCCTCTCTCTTTGGGGATTATTGATTAATTTTTCAAAATTTTGCCTCAACACTTTTTTCAAATAATTTTTTATAGATGCGCGCATTTCCAATGACTGCAATATTTCTAAAAATTTAGAATTAATAATCTCAGATTTGTAACGGTATGAACACGGTGACTGGCAATGATAGTAATAATATTTATTTCCAGAACGTCCCGTAGAGGCACTGCCTGTAATCAAATGACCACATTCCGGACACACAAGGAAACCTCTTAATGGCAAATTATCGTCAGACAGTACTTTTACATTAGGTCTGGCTGGATTCACATTTCCATCCATTATACATTGAACTTTTTCGAATAGTTCTTCACTGATCAAAGGTTCATGAATACTTTTAACAAAATGAGCCTCCTCTTCATTGAATTGCTCCACGTAAATTTTCCCGCAATATGCGGTATTGCGTAAACTTGCAAGAAAGGCACTTATCTTAACTGACTTTCCATCTTTTCTGTTCATCATATCCATGATTTGGCTCGCTGAATAAACGCCTTTGGACATTTCATTAAATGCCCATTTCATATTGGAAGCTTCCGGTTCCTTCGGGATTACATACTTTTTCCCGTTCTCCGTTATTCTGTTAGCGTAGCCATAAGGTGCCCTTCCCATTAATCTGCCTTCTTTTTTAGCACGGCGCATTCCATAATAAGTATTCAGAGCGCGCCTGTCGTTTTCAACTTCCGGTGCAGCAAGATATATAGCCAGCATCATTTTATTTTCAGGAATTGAAAGATCTAAAGGTTGCTCAATGGCCTGCGGTTCAACGTTAATTTTCCTAAGTATGTTAATCATTTGATACGCATCGCCAGCGTTCCTGCTGAAGCGATCCCATTTTGTAAAAAGCAGCAGATCCGTTTTTGAGCTTTTTTTCTTTAGCGTATCCAGTAATTTAATCCACTCTGGCCTGATAAAAGTCTTAGCTGAGTAATCTTCATAAATGATTTGACCTACTTTAATGTTATTGTTTTCACAATAACGTTTTAATCGTTCCTCCTGATCTCTTTGCGAGTATCCCTTATCTGCCTGCTCATCAGTTGACACACGGATATATAAATCGGCTTTTTTCATATATAAATCTTAGAAAATATTATTGTTCTAAAAAACTCTTAATGGTAATTTTTAAGAGCATCGTCAGAAAGCTTAAAATATCTTTCGCCTCCTCAATGCTCAATTCAATTCCCTCCTCTTCTTTAAAAATCTTGATAATCTCCTCTATGGTAATGTTACTAATTTCAACTTTCTTCTCCATACCAATACTTTTTTAATAAAAGTATTGGACAACTGTTCTGAAATTAAACCCAGACACTTATGCGATGTATTTGGCTTTTAAATATAAACGTCTAACGCTTGAAAGATGTAAAATCAAACGAAACACTTAACGTCAACCATCAGGCGGAAAAAATTTTTATTTATAAAAGATGTGATTACGTTTAAATTTATTTTTTAGGTGCAACAAGAGAAAATTGATGCAAAGAAATTCATCATTCTTAGATTCAACTAAAATACAAATAAAATCAACATTGTTAATTTAAACATTCATTTCATATACAAAAACAGGTTATTGACTGCTATTACATGAAACATTTTCCATAATAAACCGGTAAAAAGGCAGCTAAGGTATTGTTGCCAGCCGTCTTGCTAATCCAACCAAAAGACTACGGCATAAACTGTTTCCTCCCTAAAGGTACCCTCCAATTATTCCGTTTCCTTTTGGTTTTATTCTTTGTCAACACTTCATATCTGCTTTCTTTTTTCCGGTTTTTCTTTTGAAAAATATTCAGCGAAGCCTGAAAGGCTTTTAAGAAATAGGACGGAGAAGAGATTGAAAAGGCTTTTGATCTAAAAAAGACACATAACAGTTCAAAGATGTTTTTAAATAAATGCTGTTTTAACTTAAGTACGGGAAACAAAAGGCTCTGCCGTACTCAGAGCAATAACAATGAAATATAATATCGTAAATGAGATCAAATTGATCTACACAAGAAAAGGAAATGCTGAAAAAAAAGTACTGAACTCCCAGGATGCTACAGATATTTTCAGGGAACATTTTGATGCAGATCAGATCGACTACAGAGAGTCATTTTACTCAATGTATATGAATCAGGCTAACAAGGTCTTAGGAATACAAAAAATATCAGAATCTGGAATTACCTCTTCTCTTGTTGACATCAGAATCATCATGCAGGGAGCTCTATTATGTAATGCCGTATCATTTATTATAGCCCATAACCATCCTTCCGGAAACCTTACACCTTCTCGCGAAGACATAAACATTACACAAAAAATAAAGGAGGCTGCCCAACTATTAAATATTAACATGCTTGATCATTGTATAATAACTTCAACCGACTCCTTCTCTTTCTCCAATGAAGGTATTTTATAAGGGACTTAAATTTCTAAAAATAAGAATCCAGAGCCGGTTCCCGTTCTGGATTCTTGTGGCGTCGCGGAAAGATGCTTGTCCTTTAGGAGGCCAACCATCTTTCCGCAAATACTAAACAATGCTTCTCAAATTAGATGGTTTTATTTGAAGTGGAAATATATATTTGTAAGCTAAAGAAATAGTATTTATCCGTTTAGCTTTTTGTTGTTGAATTGAAATTCAATTTTCTCCTCATTTCCAAAACTGTCTGAGAGCCATACCGTAAATGATTGTGAAACTTCAGAGGTTGAAGTATAATACAATCTGAACTCTTTCTCATAAAGAGGATAAATATCATTAGGAAAGTAAGGTTGAGTGTTATAATACTGCAGCTTTCCTGCTCCCTCAAACTGAAAATATCGAAGATAATATTTGGTGTCAGCAAAATTACCTTCAGGAATAATTTTGATACGGATCTCCACATACTCATCTTTAGCGATATCCTTAGGAACAGGCATAACCGACACCTTAAAAGGATAATTCTGCTGAATTTCCAAATCATCTTTCTCACATGATTGTACAAATAGTCCAATCACAAATAGTAGCAAGAAACACTTTAGTTGTATTTTAGCTGTATTAATTATATTTTTCATTTTTCATTATTTTTAGAAATTATATCTTATTCCTACCCCCAGCAGAGAGTGAAAATTAACCATTTGACTATTTTTCAAAAAGCGAAGTTGCCCGTTGACCAGGAAAACTAAATGCTCAGTCAGATAGCTTTCAATAGACAGCTTACCGTTCGTCCCATAAATAAAATTACCTGTAGAGTTAAGCTTTGATCCATCATACAACAATTCATCACCTCTATTAATCTGCTCGTAACCAACAAGACCTCCAATTCCCAGATTAAAATTGACATTTCGCATGAAGTCTCCCCATAGATAAAAACTGTAACCACCACTCAGCAGGAATGTATCTATCGGAATATCGCAGCTAGTGTATTTATAATATTTTCTGCTAAATTCTGTTAGTCCAAAGAAGTAATTACCATTCTTCGAGTAAGAAACAAGCCCAGTACTTAACATATAATTTTGTTTTTCTGGAGATTTTGGAAATACTGAATAGGTAAATTCAACACCAATTTGCTTGGGAATCATCTGTTGAGCAAATATTTTGCTACCCATTATCATCGTTAAGATGACTGTTAAAAATATTTTGTGCATCTTACTCCGTTTTAATGGTTAAACTGTTTATCAATCTTGCATGAACAATATCTTCATTTTCAAGCTGTACTTTCAGATGCCTTCCCCCATTCTTTTCCAGAATTTCAATCTCCAAAACCTGATCTTTTAAGAGTGTAAACTGATCAAGCATATAAATCCCTTTACTGTCTGAATGATCAGCTATTATCCTTTCCGGGAAATAGGTACGAACCTTCTCTAAAATCTTATCCTGAACGACCGTTCGCTTTAAGTTCTTTTTATCGACAATTTTAAAATTGACCCATTCAATAGCATACCCCACATTACTTTGATTCTTAACCTGCAATGTGAAATAAAACTTGCTGTCATTAACGTGCAGTGCTCTGACTGAAAACTCAATTCCATAGCTTTTTGAAACAATATGTTTAATAATTCTGTTGCTTTTCCTGTAAAGATTTTCCATAATGAGCCAAGTGAAAGATGTTGAGCTTCCTTTAAGATCTTCAAATAATACATCAGCATACTGTCGCTCCATACCTCTCTGAAGTTTTACTAAATCATAGCTGAGTATTTCCGGATAAGAACTGTAGGATGCATCAAAACTGTAAAATTTTCCATCTTCAGTAATGACCGAAAAATTAGTTTCCTCTTCAAAATCCCTGACAGCTGACTTAACACGAAGAACGTTTCCTATAGGCTCTGCCTTATTGGCAACCAAGAGGTCACTTCCCAGATCAACATATCGTATTGATGAGGGGAATATCAGATGACTTGTTTTATTGTAGGTGACGTTAATCCGGAAAGGGTCCAATTTTGCCTGTTCCAAGGAAATATAAGTTGTCACAGAATCCTGCCCAAATGCCTTGCTTACTAATAGAAGTAATAGCATAATGAGAATATAATGACTCTTTTGTGTATTCATTTTTATTTTTTTTGATTAGTTATTTTTGGGTAAGAGTAAAACTTGATGGCCAGCTTTTACAGTTACTTTCAATTGTCTGACTCTCTTCTGAAAATAACCAGACAGCCCCTGTACTACTCCCCTGCTCAGATCAGCTGCAATCTGCTGCCCTGCAGATTGGGTCATCATAATATTGGTGCCTGAAGTCTGGCTCATATTAGCTACAATATCGCTTACCGCATTCTGCTCCGCGGAATAAGGAACATACAATCCCATCTGACCGTCAGTGTCATAAACATTGATTTCTACAGGATAGATATTACCTTGAGATTGAATGGAAGATATTTTTAACTGAAGCCTCCCACCCTGAAATTTGCTTACAGCAATCAGTAAACTCCCAATTGGAATTTCAGCTCGTCCGACTTTCATCGCTTCTGAAAGCCTTATAGATAATGTACTTTCGTTGACCAAAGTCTTAGTTTCATAGACCACACCTCTTATTGCGTTTTTTGTTTGAACCGAGTTTTCTGAATCATTTTGACTGTCATAAAATCTATTCTGATTCAAACCTGCGACAAAAGCACTATCCGACTGGTCTCTGTATAATGAGGAAACAACATTGGAACGTACCGGTATTGCTGAAGTCAGTTTAACCTTCTTTTCCGTTGACTTTTCGATCTCTTCTTTTCCTGCTGGTTTTTCCTGCTTTGGCGTCGTTGGAAGATACTTAGCAGCCATTTGATACGATTTTTCCATGAGCTCTAACTGGTCGTTCATTCCCAGACCCGCAGGAACAGCATGATTTTGCATTGACTCATTCTTTAGCCTTGAAATTTCTTTCCTTAAGTTATTGACCTCCTGATTATCCCGATTATAGAATGAGCTTAAGTTCTGCTGTGCATTTCGATAACTGTTCAGAGCATTCTGATCAGATTGCTGAAGTACACTTTTAGTGGATGTTGAAGAAGGTGGGTTGCTATTATAGTTTACACCGTTCTGGTCATTCCAGTAATCTGATAAAGTTGTTATTGAATTTCTCTTTTCTTCATTCTTTTGCTCTAATAACTGCTGCTCATAAGCCTTTTGCTTATCAGACTGCAATTGACCGTCTTTTGCCTGTGGAATAGCTGCATTAAAGCCAGCCTCTTCAATAATGGTATGATCGGTTTTGGGCTTAAAGATGAGATAAAAGCAAGATGCACATACAGCAGCCATCAAAAAGTAGATGAAAGGTTTCTTTAATCTTTCCCATTGAGCCTTGGGATGATCATTCACTCCGTTAGAATTTTGGGAGAGATCATTTTCTGTCACTCTAATTTTCTCTGAATCTTTCATATTCTATTTTTTAGTGGATGAGTTTACTATTTCATTATGCGTCGATCCTTTTTCGATAGTTTTCTTAGAAATGCCGTCAATATGATTGATAGAAATGGTATTACTTCTTTGACCTGTAGAAATACAGATATTGACAATGACGATGACGGTTATCAAAACATAACCACCAAAGAAAACCTTGGTCAGGAATTTTTGTCGATCTACCGGAAGAGATTTCCAGTGTGTATCAATCTTTACAACATAATTTTCGAGTGTATCTCTTAGTTTTTTCATATCGGTCTTATTAGCGTTCAACAGTTTCGACATCTCTATTTTCAAGCACGTTGAATTTTTCAATGATAAATCCCTGAGGATTGCTGTCAGACCGTACAGAATTAACCAATGAACAGTTGGTAATTAAATTCCTGATGGTAAGATTGCTGGACCTGATAATGAATTGTCTTGCATAAGTTTTTACGTCATAAGGGTAACTATCAAAGTTGGCAACGACACTGTCTACCTCAACTCTCTGCTGGATATTACCTGAAATGATTCTGTTATAGTAACCTTTTTCCTGAAGGTCTTTATAGTAATTGAATGCGGATTGATCAGCCAAATTGAAAGCCCTTTTGACATTACTTTCAATAGCATTCTTATCTGGGGCAATGGTGAAGAATAATTCGTGAAATCGTCTCACATGCTCTCTTGCTTCTACAGGTCTGTTGATCGACATATCCTGAGATAGCGCTACCATTAATGATTTGCCGTTATCCAGCACATAGATCTTTTGACGCTGCTCTTCGGCAAACTGGTAGGATTTAAAGACAACTACACCTACTACTCCAAAACACAACACCGCAAAAACGAATGTAAACAAACGGATCTGCTTGAAGCTGCTCTCAATATTTCTTAACGTTTTAAATTCCATAGAACAGTAATTTTTATTTTAATAATCTTCCCGAAATATTTCCTGTTGCAGAACCTACTGCCGCTCCTGCGACATTACCTGATTTCGTGGCAGTCTGGTTCACATTACGCATAAAGTTGCCTGCACCTCCTGCCTGAATTACCCAGCCAGTCACCGTTGGCACCGTAAAATAACCTATGATCCCAATCACCATATAGATGATGTATACCGTATTGGAAGTATCAGGAATAAAGGTGGGATCTGCGAGCATCTCGATATCCCGTTCTAAGATCAAGGTTTGTATCTTGGCAAGAATGGCACTGAAAATATCAGCAACAGGAAGCCATAGGTAAACACTAACGTACCTGGTCAGCCACTGGGTTAAAGTTGTTTGGAAACCATCCCATACAGAAATGGCAAATGCGATAGGTCCTAATATTGAAAGGACAATCAGAAAGAAGGTTCTGATGGTATCAATAACTAAGGCTGCCGATTGAAACAGAATTTCAAGAAACTCACGGAAACCATCTCTGATATCTTTCTTGATGGCAAACATTTCTCGTTCAATATACATTCCGGACATCGTGACCAGATCCGATGGTGACCATCCGAGCTCTTCCAGCTTCTTGTCAAATTCTTCGTTTGAAATAAGATAAGCCATCTCCGGATTCCTGAGCATCGCTTCTCGTTCTAAAAGATCCTTTTTCTGTTGCAGCTCGTTCATATCCAAGACCTGATTCTCCAGCATTGAATGGCTTCCCTGAACGATGGGACTCATTACCCCATTAAGACTTCCTAAAACCAATGTGGTAAAAAACATAATGCAGATGCCTATGGCAAAAGGTCTCAGCATGGGAAACAAATCAATCGATTCTGCACGACTCAATGACTGCCAGACTTTTAGCGCTACATAGAATAAAGCGCCTAATCCGGCTACTCCTTTTGCTACCGCAGCCATATCAGCGCACATCGGCATCATTTCCTCATAAACGGAACGAAGTACTTCGTGTAAGTTATTCGGTTCCATCTTACCAGTATTTTTGATTGGAGGTTCCGTAAAGATCCAGCACCCTTTGGGTATTGTTCTGTTTTTTTGCTCTGAGATAACTGACCGAAATATTTTTATTGGTATAGTATCGTACCAGATTATGATACGCTTTAACCTCTTTATAAACCCGGTCAACAACATCCATCCTTTCTTTATCATTCAGAGAAAGACCGTTAGAAGTGATGATCTCTTTGAGTTCTTTCAATAGCTCCGTGCTCTCCGTAAGAAGCGCAGAATAACCATTGGCAATGGAAGCTAATTCCTGAGTATTAAAATTGGGGTCATTCAGCATTTTACCGAAATTGTTCACGTACATTTCAGAAACATCGCCTACCAAAAGAACGGTCTGCTGTACTTTTCTGGCATTCTTAACGAGATTGTTGATGGCTTTCAGCTGGTCATAGTACTCTTTTCCCTGTTCATAGACTTTCTTAACTTCATTAAAGTTCTTTATCACATTAGATACCGTCGATGAGGTCTGCACAATTTCATTGGCTGAGTTTAATATGCCTGACGCTAAGTTGGCTGGATCGGTCACGACAAATTGTGCTTTTGTATAGGTGAAGGTAGCGAATAATGCTACCATCAATGTTTTGATGATTAATTGTTTCATTGCTGTAAATTTTTAAATGATTTAATTTTCTTTTGTGTTCGGTTTTATTCTCTTGAGAGAAATCCGCTTGATGGCATGTTCGACATTGCCATCAAGTTCTGATGCAAGATTCATCACTTCCATCTTTTCTGTTTCTTCAGTGGTATAAGCCAGATATTCTTCGGTAGATACCTCGGTCGCATAGACTGCAGAGTGTGTTCCACCCAGTCCAATCCAAACTTCTTTATACAATCTTCTCGGATCGTTATTCATATTGATGGACAAAACTTGAGACTTTTCTTTGTCGGTTAATCCCAGCATCGCCTGAATATCATCGAACTTGTTCATATACTTCCTTTGGTCAAGAAGAATCTTACAATCCGAATTATTAATGATACTTTCTTTCACAATCGGTGACTGAATGATATCATCAACTTCCTGAGTTACCACTATGGCTTCTCCGAAAAATTTCCTGACGGTCTTGAACAGGTACTTGATATACTCAGCCATCCCCTCCTTGGCAATGGCTTTCCAGGCTTCTTCAATGAGGATGAGCTTTCTGATACCTTTGAGTCTCCTCATCTTATTGATGAAAACTTCCATAATGATGATGGTCACAATCGGAAATAGGATCTTATGATCTTTGATTGCATCGATTTCAAAAACGATGAAACGTTTGGATAATAAGTCCAGCTGCTTTTCTGAATTGAGCAGATAGTCATATTCACCTCCTCTGTAGTAAGGTTCCAGCACATTAAGAAAGTTGGCAATATCAAAGTCTTTTTCCCTGACTTTCTTTTGCTCCAATACTTTCTGATAATCATCTTTGACGTACTCATAGAATCCGTTGAAAGAAGGATGCTGGTCATCGGTTTTAATTCTTTCGATATATCCGCTGACTGCATTGGAGAGTGCCACTTCCTCTGAACGGGTTGGTGGTTCATCGTCTCTTTTCCACAGGGTCAGAATCAAGGTTTTTATACTCTCCCTTTTTTCAATGTCAAAAACGCCGTCATCAGTATAGAATGGATTGAAAGCGATAGGATTGTCCTCGGTATAAGTAAAATAAACCCCGTCCTCTCCTTTGGTCTTTCCTTTAATGAGTTCACATAATCCCTGGTAGGAATTTCCGGTATCTACAAGAAGGACATGCGCTCCCTGCTCATAGTACTGTCGTACCATATGGTTGGTAAAGAAAGATTTCCCACTTCCTGAAGGACCAAGGATGAACTTATTTCTATTGGTTATAATTCCCTGTTTCATCGGCAGATCTGAAATATCCAGATGAATAGGCTTTCCAGTCAGGCGATCAGCCATCTTGATCCCAAAAGGTGATGGTGAATCCTGATAGTTGGTCTCTTCTGTGAAAAAACACAAAGCAGGTTCTATGAATGTGTAAAAACTCTCTTCACTAGGAAAATCGCCTGCATTACCGGGAATTCCTGCCCAATATAAAGTAGCTGTATCCGTGGTATTATGACGGGGCTTACATTCCATCAAGGCTAGCGCACTACCTGTATCATTTTTTAATTGTTTGAGCTCATTAGGATTGTCAGACCATGACATCACATTAAAATGAGCACGAACAGATTGCAGACCATAAGAATGTGCTTCATTTAAATACTTTTCAATCCATTCCTTATTGATCTGATTCGCTCTACTGTATCTCGCAAGCGAATGCATATTCCTTGCAGATTTTTCAAACTGGCGGAGGTTCTCATCACTGTTGTCAATAAATAAATATTGATTATAAATATGATTACAGCTTAGCAGAAGTCCCACCGGAGAAGCAAATGACAGAAGGCAGTCGGTGCGATCGGTGCTTAACTTTTCATAACGGCTGTGTGATGAAACAGTACCTGGCAAATCCTCCGTATCCGATAAGGTATGCATACTAATCCGGTTGTTACCAATTCTCATTTCTTCTGAGCCTAATTTGATGTCCTGCAATGACGGATGGGTTTCACGGGATAGAGTCAGATACTGTTCCAGTAGTCCTGACCTCTCGGAAGTTCCAGCTATTTCATCTTCTGTGATCCTTTCCAAATGGATATAACCGCTGTCATTGATAATCCGCTCCAGCTGATCGACCGCTTCAAGAAAACGACCAATGACTTCTTTGTCTTTAATCTCTTTTGGAATCAGTTTTCCTTTACAGAGTGATGAAAAGTTGCTCTGCATCCGCATTCTCTCCTTACTTGTTTTTGTGATAAACAGGTAGCAGTAATGATTTAAAAAGGGCCTCTCATTGAAATGCCTTTCAAATGATTTGGAAAGAAAACTCTGGTCTTCTTGTGACAAATCAGGATTGTAGTTTTCTTTCATAAACCAGTCCTGTTTGTGAACGATGGTGAAATCCGGGAGTGTTTTAATCGCTTTAAACCAAGCGGAATGCATGGCTTCATACTCAGCGGAAGCGACAGTAAACAGTTCGGGGAGTCTGACCTTAAAGCAAACCGTAACATCAGCGTCTTTTGAAATGATACAATCATTTTCAATCGCAAGCAGTGGAAATTTACTTTCCAAGGTTGCTGCTTTGGAAGAATTTCTCATATGTTTGTTCTTTTACGGTTAATTTTCAGATACCGATAAATACTCTTTCGACTGATGATGTATTTTGGATGCTTCTTGTGTGCGCCTAATTTCATCAGACCATGTTCCCCGTATTTTCTATTCAGTGCGAAAGTCTGCCAGGTAAGAAGTCCACTGCTGAATCCTCCGAGAATTAAACACAGATAGGTATTGACGCCTGCCATATACATAACCATGATACAGATCAATATTCCTAAGAGTCCTCCACTGAAGATAAAGAGGTATTGCGCTTTAAGTCCCTTGAACTCTACCGTCCTTCCTATTCCTTTATTGATATGATAGGTATTCATAGTCGTCATTTAAAGGAAGAATGAGCGAAGAATGGTTGCGGCAACAATTAAGAAGATACATGCTCCAAACCAGCTGGCAGCAGTTTTACTGGTATCAGGGTCACCGCTGCTGAACTTGTTATAGACTTTTACGCCTCCGATGAGTCCGACGACTGCACCTATGGCGTAAATTAATTGGGTAGCGGGTTCAAAATAAGAAGTGACCATCTGTGTAGCCTCATTGATTCCGGCTGAACCATTGCCTTGACCAAATACCAAATTAATTGTTACGAATGTTAAAATTGCGTACAGCAATTTTTTTCTTTGTTTTTTCATAATGAATAGATTTTTGATTATGAAACCCGCACTTTACGGGCTTGATGACAAAGATGTCCGAGTCTAGGTACTCAATAACAGGAATGGCAGTGGATGGACTCTTTTGGCTGTTAAAGAACCGTGCGCCAGTCAGAATTCCTGTATAAATAATTGTAAATTTGCAAGGAATTTCAAAAAAGAGAAATCATGGATAAAAGGTTCACAGATATTATTGAGCTCATCAAACAGTCTCGTAACAATGCGATAAGAAAAGTCAATGAGGAACTCATCGATCTATACTGGAATATTGGTGAGTATATCAGCAAAAAGGTAGAGCTGAGTGAATGGGGACAATCTGTGGTTAAAGAACTTTCTCAGTTTATCCAGACTCATGAACCTGAACTAAAAGGTTTTTCGGATAAGAATCTTTGGAGAATGAAGCAATTTTATGAGACTTACAAGGAATTTCCAAAAATCTCAACACTGTTGAGAGAAATCAGCTGGTCTCATAATCTGTCCATATTCTCCAGATGTAAATCAATCGAAGAAAGGGAATTTTATATCAAGTTGACCAAACAGGAAAATTATAGCTTCCGGGAGTTAGAGAGACAGATATCCAGCAGCCTTTTTGAAAGAACGATGATTGGAAATTCAAAACTCTCAACAGTGTTGAGAGAAACTAACGCTGATATAGTCAATACATTTAAAGACAGCTATGTATTTGACTTTTTAAATCTGCCTGAAACATTCAATGAAAATGATCTCCAAAAAGGTTTAATTGAGCAGATGAAAAATTTTATCCTGGAGTTAGGACGGGATTTTCTTTTTATCAGCGAAGAGTACAAAGTACAGGTCGGAAATTCTGATTTTTATATCGATCTCTTATTCTTCCACAGGGGGCTGCAATGCCTTGTCGCTTTCGAACTGAAAGCAGATAAATTCAAACCCGAACATCTGGGTCAGCTTAACTTTTATCTGGAAGCGCTGGACAGGGATGTTAAACGTCAGAACGAAAATCCAAGCATCGGCGTACTGCTTTGTAAAGACAAAGACAGCGAAGTAGTAGAATATGCGCTGAGTAGAAGTCTTTCTCCGACAATGGTTTCTGAATACAAAACGCAGCTTCCCGACAAAAAGGTTCTGCAGAAAAAACTGCATGAATTGTTTGATAACAGATCTTAGTTGAAACTTCTTAATAACAAAAGGGGAATTTGCCTAAACAAACTCCCCAATATCGAAACCTTCAACACCATCTTTGTAACTGGAAGATATGCCTTGAACATCATTCGAAATGCTCTGACTTAACAAATTTGAAATACGCTTCGAAGCCTCCCCCAACGAATTCTCCAAAAGATCAAAAAGCTCGGTCCCATGAATTTTTTGAATTATAGCAACTGCTTGCTGTTCTAAATCAGGTTCCAGCATTTTCCGCTGTAACAGCTGACCCGCAGTACTCAATTCCTGAAAGGTAACCCCTGTAGCAAACCCGCTTTCGATATTAGAGTCCTGATACTTCCAATCCTCTTCCTCCTGCCCCCAATTATCCTTGATTAGAATATCATCAAGGTTTTTATTCTCGGTTACATCCTCAGCTTTCCCATCTCTGGTTTCTGATTCAAAATTATCTTCTGCTAATGAAGTAAATTCAAGGTGGCTTTCAGTGGCTTTAACTGGCCAACCTTTTCTTTTTGTTTGCTTAATATCTCCCATTATCGGTGGAGAACTTTTCTTAGTATTACCCCTATCTTTCGCACGGACATTGACTGGGAATCTTCTGTCGAGAAGAATTAGAATGATAGCGATTAATAAACCTATAATGATTATTTTTTCCATAAAATGATATTAAAAAATGGGACGGTATTTTTTATTGAAATCATCAGTAATTTCCTTTTCAAACATTTCGAAATGATACGCCAGTATATTATCCAGATAAGCATACAGAGAAATCTGGTCATCGGCAATGATTTGAATAATGCGTGAGAGGCGCTCGTGATATTCAGGACGGATATAGATACTTTTATCACCCCGCTTAGTCATTGTATGATGAGTAAGAAACTGCTCCATATAGCTTATATCTGAGGATTTCTTAGTATTCAACTTATTTTTTGCTTCACCCTTCTCCTTTGGAGGATCATCAGTTTTTGAAATAACTTCCTTCTTAGGACTTCCTGCCATAATGGACATCAGATATTGTTCATCGATCCCCCTATCATCATTGTTATTTTTTTCATATTCCATACTCTTATAGTTTTACAATTCCTAAAAATTCTTCTACAAATTGATCCAGTCTGCACTGAGCTAACAATTTAGGATCTGCAGGCAGTAAAGTCGATCGGAAAACCGTTTTTGATGTCGACTCTCCTTCTTTCCGAAATCTTTTACTGTCTGTAATACTTGTTTCCATAAGTGGCAGTCCTAAATCTGAAATCACTTTACTGTAGTTTTTGTAGAGCAACGTCCGTTCTCTTCCATCCACCTGATTCCAGAATAGATGTACAGCCCGAATTCCCGTTTGAGTTTCTTTCATCAACACATTGGTTAGAACATCGGTGAAACTTAACGTACTTTCCAGCACAACACGATCCGCAGTAATGGGTGAAAAAATATAATGGACTTTCGTCAAAGTTTTTAAAATACCGGTGGTATTCACAGTTCCCGGTAGATCTAAAAATATAACATCAGGAATAGTTTCAGATCCTTCAACATAAGCATCTATATCCTCTAAAACCTGATCGGCTTTACTCTGGAAAATGGGATACGCTTTTTTATTAATACTCGTAAATTGTTTGTGAGCGATCTTTTTTAAAATCTCATTCTGCATCACCATTTTTAAATCCCGTTCTCTCATCTGGAGTAAACTGTACTGAGGAAAGTCACAGTCAAATACAGCGACCTGGTACCCCATCCGGTAATGAAGGAGACTTGCCATAAGTGTGGTAAATGTACTTTTTCCTACCCCTCCTTTTTGAGTGGAAAATGCAATAATGGTAGGTTGCTTTTTTGTTTTCATTTTGCTTGATTTTGGTTATACATAATTGGGAAGAAAGACTGATTGACAGCCTCTGGGCAATACATATATCAGGTTCCCTGTACTGCTTTCAGTGTTACTGGACGGAATTCCCGAAAGCTGTATTGACTTCAATCAGTTCTGGCTGAATGCCATTCATCCTGCAATCCTGAAAAATTGCTTTCCTGAAGACTATCTTTCACACAGACTATCTTGACGGCTGGAATTCCGGAAGGCTGGCATGCAGGGGTTCTGCTGTTCAGGATTTCTGTCAAATCTGCAGTCAGGAAATCCCGCCCTCAATCTGATACAAATGAATAGTATTTCTTTTTTAAAACATTTCTAATGGTCGTTTTTGGCTTTAAGTGACTGTCTTTGACTTCCTTTCTAATATTGTCCCTACAAATGATTGTGGTTTACTTTGTTTCAGAAGACTAAGGAGGTCTTGGGAAATTGAACTTTATGAATGCGATCAGTATTACATCTACTTTATTACTGGAATTTCCTTTCACCCGAAAGGAGCAAGTTATGTTTTGAGTGCCTCATAACTTTTTTCGTGCCTCAAAACAACTTGCCCTGGCTGGGGCTTTAAAAACCACTCCGAAGTCGTGATTTTACTAATATTAAATTAAATGCGATGGACCTAAATAAAAAAAGCAAAGGCGGGCGTAAGCCCAAGCTTAATCCAAGTAAAAACAGGTATGTATTTAGACTTACGGATGAGGAAAATATAAAGTTTTTAAATTTATATAAGGCTTCCGGAATGAGTAACAAAGCGAAATTTATTACAACAATTTTATTTCAGAAAGAATTAAAAATTGTAAAAGTGGATATTTCAACAATGGATTATCATAGTCAACTCACTAAATTCTTCTACCAATTCCAGTCGATTGGAAACAATTATAATCAGATAGTAAAAATTTTATACCGAAATTTCACGGAGAAAAAAGCTTCTTTCTATCTCTTTAAACTGGAAAATCATACCAGAGAACTAGCTTTAATTTGTAAAAAGATTATAGAACTCACAAAAGAATTTGAGCAAAATCATATTCAAAAAACTTCTGAAAAATGATCGCTAAAATTGGAAAAGGTGAAAACCTATGGGGTGCGCTTACCTACAATCAACAGAAAGTAGACAACGAAAAAGGAACGGTTTTATTTACTAACAAGATTCCTGATTTGTGGGATGGACCTTATTCGGTTAAATTTTTTCATCAGTACTTTGAACCCTACTTGATTGCCAATAACAAAACTGAAAAATCCGTAAGGCATATCTCGCTTAATCCTGATCCCGAAGATAAGGTTAATGACAAAGATTATCGGGAAATGGCCCAGCAATATATGCAGGAAATGGGTTATGGCAACCAACCCTATGTTGTCTTTAAACATACGGATATTGATAGAACTCACATTCACATCGTCACCACCTGTGTCCAGATCGACGGAAAGAAAATATCAGACCGATATGATCATTCCCGATCAATGGAAGCCTGTAGGAAATTGGAAAAACAATACAAGCTGAAAGTTGCTGTTGAACATAGGAATTCAAATCAAAACTTTATTTTTAAACCTGTTGATTATACTAAAGGGAATATCAAAACACAATTATCCTCGATACTACGACATATTCCTCAAACCTACAGCTTTCAAAGTATAGGTGCATATAATGCTTTACTCTCTCAATTCAATATTTCCTGTGAAGAGGTTACTGGAGAACTGCATGGAAAAATGAGAAAAGGAATGGTCTATTTTGCTACAGATAAAAATGGAAAAAAAATAAGTTCCCCTTTTAAATCATCTCTTTTTGGTAAGCATGTAGGAGTAGAAAATATTCAGGTGCTCATCAAGAAGTCAAAAGTGAAAATGAAAAATGATCCTTCAAAATTCATTCTTAAAAGAACTATAGAAACCGCTCTCAGCACAAGTAAATCGGAAGCTTCTTTTAAGACTCAACTTTTGGAACAGGGAATCGCTACAGTCATACGAAAGAATGATGATGGAAGGATCTACGGAATCACATTTATAGATCATAACTCCAAATCTGTTTGGAATGGTTCACAGTTGAGTAAAGAGCTTTCAGCCAACGCATTCAACAAACTATGGAATGATGCAGAAACAAAGCCTGAAACAAAATACGATCATAATGATCACTTTAATTTATCTCAGGAAATATGCACACAACAATTTCTTACGAATAGCATCAGCGGAGTTTTTGACGGATTTTTTAGCGGTTTATTATCTTCAGATACTAATGAGGATCAGGAGAAACAAATTTTTGAATCACAAATGAAAAAGCAACAAAGAAAAAGAAGAAAAAAATAATCTTCTTTTGCAAAAACGGTCTTATAACGATGCTCAAACAGCCAAAGTCAGCCATTGTATTCTTGCAACGGCACATTCATAATTAAGAATGTGCAATCCTGTATTTATGCGTCTAAAATCTGATATGCAGGGTGAAGACGATTTAAGAGGACTTGCCAAAATCATGGCGTTTATGCGAGCGGTCAGTATTATTATGGTTCTAATGCATCTGTACTGGTTTTGTTATGGATTTTTTGCACATCAACAATGGACACTGGAACTCATCAATAAGATTCTTTATAATTTTAATAAGACCGCAGGCCTTTTTTCTCAACCTATTTATTCTAAGCTGTTCGCAATAGTTTTACTGGCTTTGAGTTGCCTCGGAACAAAGGGAGTCAAAAATGAAAAGATCACTTGGAAAAAAATTAGTATTGGTTTTTCTATTGGTTTTGTCTTATTCTTTTTAAACGCAATCCTCTTACAATCTGCCAACAGCTTTACTCCTGTACTTTATATTCTATCTACCGGTTCCGGATACATCTTCCTGATGCAGGCAGGAGTCTGGATAGGCCGTTTACTCCAAACAAACTTAATGACCGATGTTTTTAACAATGAGAATGAAAGCTTTCAGCAGGAAACCCAATTACTCTATAATGAATATTCTGTTAACCTTCCTACACAGTTCTATTATCAAGGGAAGTGGCATCAGGGATGGATTAATGTGGTGAATCCTTTTCGTGCCACCATTGTCTTAGGAACTCCAGGCTCAGGAAAATCCTATGCCGTGGTAAATAACTACATCAGACAACATATCGAAAAAGGATTTTCCATGTATATCTATGATTTTAAATTCGATGATTTGTCTACTATTGCGTATAACCATCTTCTCAATCATTCTGATGCTTATATCGTAAAGCCGAAATTCTATATCATCAACTTTGACGACCCAAGAAAAAGTCATCGATGTAATCCTTTAAATCCCGATTTTATGACGGATATATCTGATGCATATGAAGCTGCCTACACCATTATGTTAAACCTGAACAGAAGCTGGATACAAAAACAGGGCGATTTCTTTGTTGAGAGTCCTATCATACTGCTAGCTGCCATCATATGGTTTCTTAAGATATATAAGAACGGTAAATACTGCACTTTTCCACACGCTATTGAGCTGTTGAACAAAAAATATGAAGAAGTCTTTACGATATTAACCTCTTATTCTGAATTAGAGAACTACCTATCTCCTTTTATGGATGCATGGCAAGGGGGTGCCCAGGATCAATTGCAGGGGCAAATCGCATCGGCTAAGATTCCTTTGTCTAGAATGATCTCACCACAATTGTATTGGGTAATGACCGGAGACGATTTTTCTTTGGATATCAATAATCCCAATGAGCCTAAAATTCTGTGTGTAGGAAATAATCCTGATCGTCAGAATATTTATTCTGCTGCTCTTGGGCTGTACAATTCGAGAATTGTTAAGTTAATTAATAAAAAAGGACAGTTGAAGAGTTCGGTGATTATTGATGAGTTGCCTACCATTTATTTCAGAGGACTGGATAATTTAATTGCTACTGCCAGAAGTAATAAAGTTTCCGTATGTCTCGGATTCCAGGATTTTTCTCAGTTGACAAGAGACTATGGAGATAAGGAAAGTAAAGTCATTCAGAATACGGTCGGCAATATTTTCAGCGGTCAGGTGGTTGGGGAAACAGCAAAAATCTTATCTGACCGTTTTGGAAAAATACTTCAAAAAAGACAGAGTATATCCATCAATAGGAACGATACTTCCACCTCCATTTCTACCCAATTGGACAGCCTTATTCCTGCTTCGAAGATCTCTACCTTAACCCAGGGATTTTTTGTCGGTGCTGTATCTGATAACTTTGATGAAAGAATTCAGCAGAAGATTTTTCATTCCGAGATTGTGGTGGACAATGTTAAGCTTTCTCAAGAAATGAAAAGTTTTCAGCAGATACCATCGATCCGATCCTTTATTGATGAAGACGGAAATGATTCTATGACCAGGCAGATTCAGGATAATTATAGAGAAATTAAGTCAGATATTCTCAATATCATCACAGATGAAATGGATCGAATAAAAAATGATCCTGATTTGCAACATTTATTGAACTCGGATTAAAGAATGAAACCTCAAATACCATACGATTTGAGGTTTCTGTTTGTATTTATGTTACTCAGCATCACTGTTTAAAAAATATTGATTCAAATTGTCACTCACCAATTGAAGGAATTTGGTTGGTCCCTGTTTTCGGTTACGGATTTCAAAGATGGTTTTATGAAAGTTGCCTAAATCGCAATCCAATGACTTTTCTGTAAATTTTATGACTTCGCTTAACTCGATATTACCACCGTTAAAACAACGCATCTGGTAAAGTGCATAGATAAGCTCTATAAGACCGACCTTTGATCCCGACCAGCTCAAAGGAGAAAATACTTTTGTGGTAAAGGTATCATTCGAATTTTCAATTTGCTTTTTTAAATACTGATCGAATTGCTCATTGGAAATAAATCTGGCGATCATATGATCGTGGGAAGTTGTAAAACTCGGATCATAATTATAAAATCCGGATGATAACTTCATTTTTAGGTCGTAGGAATTGCGAACAAATATTTTATGATCAAGATAGGTTGCTTCCCGTTTATAGTAACTGTAAAATTCAGAATGCTCCAAATAAAAGTCTTTCAATTTTTCCTGTTCTGCTTCATAATATTTTTTTAAAGTCTTATTTCCGGCAGCCGGTTTATGAGATTCAATATCCAGTACTTCAGAATAATAAATAAATTTTGAGATAAACTGCGGTTTCAGTTTTTTAAAAAACAATACTTCTTCAGCAATATGGTCAAAATGGTGGCTTGAAACCAGAAGTTTTAATTTCCTTATCGACTCATCAATAATAAGTAATGCCTTTTCTGAAATTTTGATCAGATCATTTCCGTCAGCATTGACTTCGTTAATCTTTAGGTCCAGATCCTCCAATAACTTCGAAGTTCTTTTAAAAATAGTTTTTGTTACCATGTCCTTTTTTAAGGAATTTACAAAAATTACCTAAAGCACGACTTAATCAACTAATACCCAGTTCCTTTTTCCGATTCTTTATATAATCGGTAGGTCTGATCCCATTGATATCAAAGAACAGATTTGAAAAGTTCTGGCGTGCCGCTATACCGCATTCATCAGCCAAAGCCTCGATGGTATAATTTAAATATTTACTGTTGGTATTTAGTAGATTAGTGATATAATTAATTCTCAGTTCAGCCATGTATTTATTAAAATTTACCCCTTTTTGTTCATTGATATAAACCGAAAGATAGTGGGAATTGGTTCCCAGCTTTAAAGCAATACTTTTCTGCGTAATCCCCTTCTTTTTGAAATGTTGCTCCTGCTCAAACTTCTGAAGCTTTTCTTTTATTTCTAAAGCCATTTCCGGGGTAAGAGAAGTCTTTCTTACAGGCAGCTCTATCATTTCTTCTCTTAAAATATCATTCATATTATATTTTCCTTCAGCAATTCTCTTTTGAAGAAGCTGATATTGTTTTTTTATCTTTTGATCTCTTCGATACCGGACAACAAAAAAACCAAGAACTACACTTCCTGAAGCAATAAGTATCTCAGCCAATACTATTTTTTTAGTACTGGATCTCTCGATTTCTTCTTTTGCATCCATCAGTGTACGTCGGTCAAAATCTTTATGAAGTTTCAAAGATAAATAGGGAAAATCTTTACTGATTAAACTGTCAGCTTTTAAAAGCTGATTGGTATAGTACAGTTGCTTTTCGAGGTCTTTATCTTTATAATGATCGATAAGATAGTGATAACTCTTATAGACCTCTGGAAGTATAAAATCATGTTTATTGAAAATAGAATCTATTTTGTTATAACATCCTACAGCCCTATTTACATTATCCTGTGCTTCATATGTTTTACCCAGATAATAATATACTACAGAAGCCCAGGCGAAATCATTTCTCTTTAGAATATTGGGTAAAGATTTTTGCAAGTGATCCTGAGCACCAACATAATCTTTATGATGAAATCTGGAAATTCCGATGCATTTTAGGAAATAGCTTTTTTCAAGTACAAAATCATTATTATTGGCACTTAGCCGATAACCTAAATTGCTTAAACTATCACTCTTGGCAAAATGATGCAGATATCTGTTGAGGACAGTCAATTGATGTAAGCAGTTGAGATACGCCTTCTCATAGTTAAACTGTTCATTTTCATGATGGTTTTCATTCAGCTTTGACCTGTAAAACGAAGTACATTCAAGAAAATGCTTCATTGCGTCATCATAATAGCCCAAATGACTTTTTACAATTCCTAAATGATAAATGACTTTATACCTATGGTACTCATCTTTTGAGCCTTTTGAATGCGTATAGGCTTTAATGTATTCATTTAAAGCCAGCTTAAATTTTTTTTGATAAAAATAATAGATGATTCCCTTGCTTAAATATTCTTTACTAATGTCATCTTGGCTTCCATGCTGCAAACTGACAGTAAGCGCACTGTCAGCATATTTCATCTTGTTTTTATAATCAAACTGTCTTGCATCTCTATACCCTTGAATCAGCTTTGAAAAATTATTTTCGTTTTTTGCTTTCTCAATGTACAGTTTTACATAGGGCATTGCATGAATGTCATCTATTGCCATTTTTTCATAATGCTTTCTAATTTCACTGAAAGTTTTTTCCTCTTTCTTTTGTGAAAATAAAAATTGTGAAAAAACAGGAAATAAGATGAGAAAGTAATAAAACTTTTTCATAGACTGATATTTAGAACCTCACCATCTCAAAAATAAACATTTATGTTTTAAATAAATCAAATTTCAATGAATTAAATAACAGAAAGACTGAAATCCTGTAAAACATGCAAATACAGCCACTTGAACTCTGATATTCTCATGTATTAATTTTAAAATTGAGACGTAACAATTTTAAAATAGAGCCATATAACTGTTTTTTTTAGCTCATAAGCCGGATAATTTTGACATCAGAATTCTAATATAATCCGGCCGGGATAACCCAATTAAAATTATCAAAATGAAAAAGTTTATCCCATTTTTTAGCATAATCATCGTAGCAGTTTGTCTACAAAACTGCACCCATCGAGATGAAGATATGATTTCAAATAGTGAATATATTGAAAAATCAGAGCCCACACTAAATGGCTTAGTAATGAAACAGGATTCTGCTAAATCCGTAGAAGTCATTGAAGATCCTGGAACAAAAGATCCTCCTGTCAGAGACGGTGATAATTGGCGGCTTACTCAGGATTAAAAACAAAAAAATATGATTCCTCATACCTCCATAACAGTTGTTACAGGCTTACCATGTCCAAAGAGTGGCATCTGGGAAAGTATGGGGAATTTCAAAACAACTATAACCCTCTTTAAGGGTGAACGGATGCCTGAATATTGCGGATGGAAGATTAAATGGAGACTGGTTCAGGTCTGTTAAACCCAATAATGACATACCATGAAAAACGTACAAAATATCTTTATCAAAACTGTTTCCTGCTTTTTTATTCTGTTGTTTGTGTATGCAAGTGTGAGCAAATTGCTCGATTTTGAAAACTTTCAAGTACAGATTGCTCAGTCACCTTTACTAAGTGCTTATGCAGGTATTATTTCTTATGCTGTTATTATTGTAGAATTAATTATTGTACTATTATTAACTTTTCCAAGCAGGAGATTAATCGGATTATATTTATCAACTGCCTTAATGTCAGCATTTACGATCTATATATTTCTCATTCTAAATTACAGTGACTTTGTTCCTTGTTCCTGTGGAGGGATCTTGGAAAAAATGGGATGGACTGAACATCTGATTTTTAATATTCTTTGTGTAGCTATAGGAGGTCTATCTGTTCTCATCATGGGAAGAGCAAATCATAAGACTTACCGTAAAACAGCATTGATCTTAGGAATTTCCAATATTTTGAGTTGTATTCTTGTCATTGTTTTGTTTTTTAAGTCAGAATACATTATAAAACAGGAAAACAATTTTACAAGAAGGTTTCTGATGCATCCTATTTTAAAAGTAAAAAGTATGGATCTGGAGAACCATTCATTTTATTTTGCTGGTGCTAAAAATGAAGAGCTTTACTTAGCTAACCGAAGCCTCCCTCAAAATTTATTAGCAGTTGATTCACTTTTAAAAAAAGCTGTAAATACAAAGATTGATCTGGAACTCAGCAAATATCCATTTAAAAAAATAGAGATTAAAGTTAAAGATCACCATTATTATATCTATGATGGAAATGTACCCATCATATTCAAAGGTAAATTAGGTGATACACAAAGCAAAGTAATCAGTTTTAATGATGCATTCTTTAGCCAGCTTGAAATTATTGACAGTAATAAAATTGCCATTCGCACCCTCTCATCTCAAACCAGGAATTTAACGCTGGGAACTATTTTAATCAATCACAATGGCAAAAATCAGGTGACACTGCATCCTGATTTACTTGAAAAGCAGTTGGATGGTTTTTTTGATTCTGACGGCTATCTTTCATCTGATCCTATAAGACCGACTGTCAGCTATATCTACAGTTACAGAAACCAGTTTCTTGTCATGAACCATTCAATGCAGCTTATTCACAGATGGAGAACTATTGATACGACTAAAATCGCACAGATTAAAGTAACATCGCTATCCAATGGAAAATCTAAAATGTCTAAACCTGCACTAAAAGTTAATGGGCATGCGATCGTATACAGAGGTCTGTTATTTAACCCTGCTCAATTAAGAGGAAGACATGAATCTTTAAGCAGATGGAAGGAAAGCAAAGTTATTGACATCTATAATACCGAATCTCAGGAATATATTGGCAGCATGTACATCGACAATATTAAAAATAATACCATGTCAGATTTTAGAATTACCGATGAGCATTTGTACGCAATTATTGGAAATCAGCTGGTACAATATAAACTTACCCAGCCCCTGAAAAAACATTTTAAAAACGGGGAAGCCGAAAACCGTGTTTCAGAGTAGGCAGCAAATCAAATATTTTTTTATTATGAAAAAAATTCTTTTTCCTGTCATCCTGGTAGCACTGGGAACAGGGTCAGCTTTTGCCACCATGGTGGCAAAGAAGAGTACACGAGCTTTAGAGCCGGCTTACAGAATTGTTAGCTTAG
The DNA here is from genome assembly GCF_900636535.1 of Chryseobacterium gleum. Lineage (NCBI taxonomy): Bacteria > Pseudomonadati > Bacteroidota > Flavobacteriia > Flavobacteriales > Weeksellaceae > Chryseobacterium > Chryseobacterium gleum. The sequence continues at coordinate 5,259,528 of NZ_LR134289.1, read as the reverse complement.
GTGGTGGTCAGTTCCAATGTGAGGATGCTGATCAGGAATGCAGCAATATCGTTTCCGGTGATGTCTGTGAATGGGCACTGGATACCAGCGTTGAACTGCATAGAATTGGTTCAGGCACGATGTGTGGAACACCGCTTTATAAAATTCCTTAGTGCATTGTATAAAGTATTAATTAAATGAGGGACGCTATTCTGCGTCCCTTTTCATTTCTTTATCGATCCATCCTATATCTTTCCAGCTTTTCAGGTGATAGTCCCACCATTCCAAGATTTTAGTATTAAGATCCCTGATGTCTTCGGAACTTTTCTTGAAAGTGTGTTCCTGATCTGCATACATTAGTGCCACCACCTTTTTTCTGTTTCTTAATAATCCCATATAAAAGCTCATGGTTTGCGTTGGCGGAATATTCGTATCTTTCTTACCTGCCCAAAGCAATACAGGTGCGTTGACTTTCTCAATAAAATTGATGGGATTATTTTTATAATACAGGTCCTTATCCTCTGAAAAAGGAACTCCCATTGAAAACTGCCCTGTTTCAAATCTTGAATAGTCTGCTATTTTAAACAGTTCATTAAATGAAAAGTAAGTATTCATAATATCACTAAGACCTGCCCCCGAGACATAGGCTGCGAACCTTTCTGAATGGGTAGCAATAAAATTGGTCTCATAACCACCAAATGAGTGTCCTGTCAAACCCATACGCCTGAAGTCAATATTTAAATTTCCTTGAATCGCATCCAGTCCGGAATGAACACAATCAAGTGCCGAAATTCCCGGCCCCCTGTTATCTGAAACAATGTCCGGTTGAAAAACCATATAACCGTTCTCAAGAAGCAGTCGAATATTGAATCCACTGGGTCCCCAGGCGGGATACAGGTATTTGTTGAACTCATCATGCTGAATACTGTATACCTGTACCACCAAAGGATATTTTTTTGTCTTGTCGAATTTCATGGGATAATACAGAACTCCTTTCAGATACTTACCTTCACTGTTGGTGTATGAAATAACATCCTGTTGCAGATCTATCGCTTCTTTATCATGAAGGTTGGTTGTATAAAGTACCTTCTTTTGACCTGATGACTTGCTTTTGCTGTACAACCGTGGAGACATGTTGTAGTTTTCTTCAATCGAATACATTAAATCATGCTTGTCCTGTTGCGAGAACATTTTAATCCTGTTGCTGCTGTACGTCATTATTTCTTTGAGCTTACCTTTATAAAAAGAATAATATCCGGAATCATTATGATCTTCTCTCCTGATATGCAGCATCAACGGCTGTGACATTTCAATAGTTCGTTGTGTTATCTTAAAAGATTCCATCTGATGAATCATTTTTCCACTGTATTCATAAAAGCTGATTTTGCTGTTCTCTTGTTTAAATGCTGTTTTTAACACACATGTTTCCAGGTGATAATTGATCAGTCGGTCTCCTGCCGTAAAGAGCAAACTGCCATCAGGCATAAAGATAGGATAGCTTAATGTTCCATTATAATCGATCATTTTTGTCTGCTTTAACAGATGATCGTAGACCATCCATTGATTCTTATACATCAGAAATCCAATGGTGTAACGACCGTCCTTTCCTATGACCATTTCTGAAGCGTTCTCAAAAACAAGTTCAGATTTGTTTTCCAAAAGATCATATCGATATACATTCAGGCTTCTAAATCCACGGTAATCATTGTCCTCCCTGGCATTATAACTCCAAAAATAACGTGGATGGTCTGTCGCTATATAAACCTGCATTGATTTGGGAGGGATAGAATGAACTTGATTATTTTTAACATTCCATACCATATACTGATGCTCAATCAGCACTTGGTCCTTATTGCGCAGATATTTGTCTCCTCCATACCATATTTCAAGTTTTCCACTTTTCTCAGGGAGGTTCCTGACGGAAATATCAATCAAAAAAGTTTCAGAATGACCTGCTTCAGTTAATTTCATATTTTGGGCTTCTCCTAGACTGATCCGGTTGTTATGAAACAGCTGCCCGTCTGATACTCTTAACAATCTGATCCTGATCTTTCCATTGGGATCTATTTTTTCTTTTACAACAATAAATCTCTCTGATTCTAAAAGATCCATCGCAACAATGTTAGTTGCAGTGGAATAAAGCAATTTCATAGTGCTTCCATTCCAATTCAATATTTGATGAAATCTTCCACTTTCAGCAAGAATATAAACCTGTCCCTGCTCCGAAATAGTATAGTTCAATGTTCCCGCCTCATGGTGAAGCACTTTTCCTTTGGCATTATAGATTTTCAGGTTTTTATCAGTACCCAATATGACATATTGCTTCAGGGTTTCATTGACATTGCATCGCTGTACACTATCATAAATCTCTCTTTTTTTGGACTTCAGCTCAATTAATTCAGCCCTACCCGGTCCTGAAGCAAAGACCGTATAATTGTTCAGAAAACTGATGTTGCTCTTTTTTAAAATGGTATCGGATGGAATGACTGCTGATTGGCGGTCAAACACAAGAACTGAATCAGAATTATTCGCGTACATTTTAGTCACCAAAACGAATCTCTGATCTTCAGATACCTTCATCTGACCTATCATCGTTGAGAAACGCGACATCCACTGGTCCAATTCCTTAATCGACCTCTGTGCATTAAAGCAATGCGAAGAAAACAGCAGAATAATTAAACAATACACTCTCATTAGTAACCTAAATTTTGAGGATTCAGATGGGGATTGAGCAGCAGTTCCTGTTGCGGAAGAGGCCATACTTTATGTTGATCTTTCCAGTTGGGTTTAGTCTGCTGCAATTCATTAAGCTTTCCTGCTCTTTTCAAATCGATAAATCGATGTCCCATTTCTGTAAAAAACTCTTTTCTGTTTTCATTAAGGATTTCCTCAAGAAGCTGCTGTTGTGTAACAGAACTGCCTAGCAATGGCTGTCCTGCTCTTTGTTTGATCGGGTTAATAAATGGCAGGGCCTCTGACATTTTATTTTGCTGTGCCAGAGCCTCTGCTAACAGTAAATAGGCCTCTTCCAGTCTGAAGACAATGGAGTTTTCTGTGGAGTTGGAAGACCTTGCTTTGTATTTTTCCGCTCTGTACCAAGTGTTGCCCCCTACCGTAACAGTTCCCATCCAGTATTGCTTTCTAAGATCTCCATTGTGAAACGAGCTGACCAGAGATGCGGAAAGTGCCATAGAGGTTGGAGCAACATTAACAAAATAATAAATAGTTGCTTCCCTCACCGCATCCCCATTGTTTTTAGGCTTGAGCTGCCAGATAATATGGCTGCCGTTTTTAAGAAAGACTTTCGTGATATCATTTTGAAACTGATACAGAGGACTCTGAACTACTGTTTTCAAGGTGGCTTCTGCCTCACTCCATTTCAGCTGCTGCATCTGAACTTTACCCAGAAGAAGCTGGGCTGCTTTTTTATTGATATAGATGCGTTCATTATTTCGGTATGTATCAGAAAGCAGTTCAATAGCTTCCTTCACATCAGATTCAATTCTCATCAGTACCTCCGCAGAAGATGTTTTTGAAATACTCTGATTGATCATATAATTGGTGGTCACAGGAAAAGGAATATCTCCATAAACCTGCTGGACATAGAAAAAGAGCAAAGATCGGATAACCAGGGTCTCCCCTTTTATCCTTGCTTTATCAGCTGCCGGAATATGATCTGCTCCTTCCAGCCCTTCGAGTATGGAATTGCTGACATATATTTTCTGATACGCAGCATTCCAGAACGAACTGACAAACTGATTGGAATCAATCTGTGTATTATTGGATAATTCAGGCAGTCCATTACTGGCATTGACTGCATAGTAGGTCAGGTCATCAGTATAAAGCCCCAAAAGCCTTCCGCTTTGATCTCCCGTAACAGGTGATGATTCCCACAATCCGGCATAAAGTCCAGATAATACGGCGTTGGCAGTCTGAGTATCACTGAAGACGGTTTCTGACAACATCTGATTGTCAGGCAAATCCACTTCCAGCATTTTTTCACACGATATGGCGGTACTCATCAGATAGATGAGCCCTGCCGTTATTATACTATTGAATATTGATTTCATTGTTTTTGTATTGGGTTAAATAATATGATGGTCTTTGGTTGCCGTTAAGCATTCATCACAGCGTAAGTTGAATGCCCAATGAATAAGTTTTCAAGGGAGGCAGGAATCCAAAAGAGGTCATCTCGGGATCAATTCCAAAGAACTTCGTCCAAGTCCAGAGGTTCTGCCCCTGAAAATAAAGCTTGACTTCCCTGAAAAGACCTGAATCCAAAGAAAGATGATAGGTAAGCTGTACATTCTTAAGCCTTATAAATGAAGCATCAGAAACACTGGCATCACTATTTTGAAAAAGGCTGTGCGAAGAATTTGACGTAGAGCGGTACGGCATATAAAGGCCATTGGGATTCGAAGGCGACCATACATTCAATGCCTCCACTGGGAGATTCGCCATAATCCCCGGAGAAGACATTGCCGAGTTATAGTTCCGGCTCTGCTGCTTTACAAACTGCAACAAAAATGAAAAGTTCCAGTTTCGGTAGCGTAATTCATTGCTTAGTCCTCCGTAAAACTGCTGTCCAAGATTTCTGATCACCTGCCTGTCATCCGGTGATGCGATCTTTCCGTCGCCATTGAAATCGGTAAAATCATAGACCAAGGTAGTGGGATTTACTCCCTGAAGCTGGTAGAGTTTAACAATGTTAACAGGCTGTCCGATCACATAAGTATTGGCATAAGATGAACCTTCAAGTCCAGGAAAGGAAATCAGCTTGTTTCGGGGAATGGTTATATTGAAAGAACTTTTCCATGAAAAATTTCCCTTATCGATAATTTCTCCGCTGGCCTCAAATTCAAATCCTGTATTCTGAATAACAGCATCCAGATTGGCCAGTACACTGCTGAATCCCGTTACTGAGGAAAGCTGATAGCCTACCAGTTGATTTCCAGAGCGGTTTCGGTAATAGGCAGCACTTAGGTTAAGCCTGTTGTTGAACAATCCAAGTTCAAGAGCAGCTTCTGTTTTGATGGTTCTTTCCCAGCTGAAATCAGGATTGTAGAGTTTTGTTGGAGCCAGGCCGGTGCTGCCATTATAGATGAGATTAGCCGTAGCAAAGGTATCAAGGTATTGGTAATCCCCGATATTATCACTTCCCGATGAACCATAACTTCCTCTCAGCTTTCCAAAACTGAGCCATGAGATGTTCTTCATAAAATCTTCTTCCGAAAACAACCATGCGGCCCCAACAGCACCAAACATTGCATATTTATTATTGGGACCAAATCTGCTGCTGCCGTCTCTTCTTCCCGTAAGATTAAGAATATACTTTTTATCGTACTGATAGTTCATTCTGCCGAAAAAAGCACCGTATCGGTATTCTGTACTGATCTGGTCAAGGACGACTTTATTGATTGCAGCACCTATATTATAGATAAAGGCATTACTCTCAAAACCGGATCCCTGAATTTCACCTCGGTCTGAAACATCTCTCTGATAGGTACCTCCCATCAGTACATCAAATTTATGTTTACCTGCTCTGTACATCCAGCTTATCTGGGGTTCTATCACCATAGACAGTCTATTCTGGTTGGATTTTGAAGACATGGAATTGAGAGGTGTTGCTCCAGCAGAAGGGCTATACGCCGTACTCGGACGAAGTGACCATTCTTCAAAAGTCTGATAGGTTAAACCTCCATTGAGTTTGAGCTTAAAGTTGTCAAAAGCTTCATACTCCATACTGATGTTGTTAAGGAATTGCAGATTGCTATTGGAATAGGAGTTCTCAAAAGCCGCTGCGGGATTCGTAAACGTATTGTTTTCCCAGTTAAGGTTACCTTCCGAATCATAAAGAGCGGGTGCATTGGGAGCCAGAATATACGATTGTCTTGTCGCATCAGAGCTAATCAGATTATTGTCTGTTGCGGTAAAAATATTGGATGAGTTGAAACTGAATTTTCGATCAGCAGATCTGTGGCTGATATTTCCTGAAACGGTATTGGTTCTGTACCTGAAATCCCTGCCAAACACCGTGGTTTGTTCATTATGACCGAGACTGAGCAGGAAATTGGTATTTTCACTTCCTCCACTAAGTGAAAGCTGGGTATTTGACAAAGCCGCATAATGACCAATCAGTTCCTTTCTCCAATCTGTATAACGGTTGGAATCCCAGGTTCCGTTAATGTCGTAGGCGTTAGCAGGATAGACAGAGACATTGCTGTTGGCAAATGCCTGCTTTCTCATATCTAGATACTGAGCAGTATTCATCATTTTAAGGTTTGAAATACCATGGCTCAGACCATAGGAAGAGTTCAGGGTCAGTTTTACCTTTCCCTTTTTCCCTTTTTTGGTGGTCACCAGCACTACTCCATTAGCACCTCTTGAACCATAGATGGCAGTAGCGTCCGCATCTTTGAGGATCTCGAAACTTTCAATATCGTTAGGATTGATGCTGTTCAGCGGATTGATGTCTGCATTGAGAAGGATACTTCCGGCATAGGAGGAACTCATTCCCGTACCCACCGGAACACCATCAATAATATAGAGCGGCTGATTACCATCGATTACGGAATTGCTTCGGGTCCGAAGGCTGTTTCTTCCTCTGATCTGAATATCAAATCCACCTCCGGGAGTTCCTGAATTCTGGGTGATACTGACTCCTGCCATTCTTCCCTGTGCTGCTGACAGGACATTGGAGACAGGCTGATTTTCTATATCTTTTGCTGAAACTTTGGCAATACTACCGGTTCTTTCTTTGTCTTTAACCTTGTAGTAGCCAGCGTTGAGAATAACTTCTTCGATTCCCTTTACTTTTTGTTCTAAGCTGATATTAACGACGGTCTGATTAGTGATTGTAAATTTTTCTTCAGCATAATCAGGGTGTCTGAACAATAGGATAGTATTTTCTGCTGAAACCTGTAATGCGTAGGTTCCGTTATTAGCGGTTATCGTTACTTGGTCACTACCCTCTTGGGAGATTACGACTCCTGAAAGGGGCTTGCCTGATGAAGTTACGGTACCGGAAATGGTGCGTGTCTGGGCTTTTGTTGTAATGCTTACGGCTGTAAACATGAGCCCAAAGAAAATGCCTCCTATATGGTAATAGGAATTTTTCATAGATTTGTAAAGGTTTTTAATTTTTAAAGATTAATTACTGAACTACGCTCTTTCCCGTTGGTCTCCAAACTGCATGGGAAAGGGCTTTTTTCTTTCTTCTGATTTTAAGTTGAGTAGTTTTTTTGATTCATTTTTTAGATAAAGACTTTCCTGATGCCCTTGGTATGAAAAAGGACTGGTGAGGTTCTGTAAGCAGTGACCGTAAGGCACCGGAAAGAATTTAATATGAATGAAATCTGTGTTCCCGTGTAAGCTTTTTAAAGCCGCAATAGGTTGTACATTCCTATTGTATCGTGTAGTCTGATACTATGTTTAGGAAGCGGGCTTAGAATTGTTATGTAGAAAAGAGCGGACAGCATTGAGAAAAAAACAGCGTGAGACTCTACATTATCCGATTCGGGGTACTGGTATACCTTACATGCAGATAAGAGAGCCCACGCCTAGGTCGTGAGCTTAATACTTATCGTCTCGCATGTTAAAAATTACCAGTTTTCGAATCGAGATTCTAAGCAATAGCTTCTATTATTCTTTGAAGTATCGCAAAGTTACATTATCTGTAACCTATTTTACAAATATAATAAAAAAAACAATAGACGACATATATATCTTCATGAGAAAAAATTAAAAGATCAAAATTTACTACATGTATAAATGGCAAGTAGAGAATTTGAAGTTTCAAATTGGTAAATTAATTCAAGTCTATAGACTAAGAAAAGAATTATCACAATTCCAATTAGGATTGGAATTAAATATCTCTAAAGATCATGTAGGTAGAATTGAAAGAGGATTAACTAATCCAACAATTGAAAATATTGTGAAACTGTGTAACTTTTTAGACATCAATATTCTATTTCTATTTACAAAACTGGACATCACAGAATTGAAAAAAATAGAATTAGAAATTGATCATCTACAAAAAGAGTTTAAGAATAAAAATAAGAGAAAATCATAACTAAACATTGTCATACTTAAAATTTACAGCTTCTAATTCTGAGGTTATAGTCAAGGCATCTCCTCGCTTGGTTGTTCGCCCTGTCTCACTGATCAAATGCAAGTTTGTCTTTGCTCTGGAACAAATAACATATAATAATTTTTTTGAAGCCTCGTTTGCATTTCCCGAAAAAATCTCGTTCCAATGCGGAATGTAACCGTTCAGTAAACCGTAGGCAATAACTGTTTCAAATTCTTCGCCTTTAATTCCCACGCATGTATTTATTACCACACCTGTCATTTCTCTGTAAAAACTTTTGAAGGACTGAATATCACTAGGGATTACATACTCGGGATCATTTAATCTTTTTTTTATATTGGTAAAGAAAAGTTCCCAACTTTCAACCAATGTTGGATTTTTTTTATAGTCAATCCCTACTATGTTGAGAAATTGATCAAAACAATCTTTTAGGTAATCGATCCCTTCAATTTCATTTGATTTAATTGAGTTTATGAGTCTTAAAAAACTTCTTTCATTTCTATATTCCTCAGTTAAATCACTAAAAGTATGAATTCTGAAATTATCTATTAGTTCTGCTGCCCATCTATATCTTAAAGAATATAGTTTCGGGCTAGGCTGAGTTAAAAATAATCTTGAGAGTTTAAACCAAATATTTTCCCGATTCCGTGCCATTGGAGCTAGCCCCGAGGCATCAAAATTGACATTCGGTAGTACTGCCCTAAGTTTTTTCGAAATTGAGGTGATTAACCACCATTGAGGTACCAATACACAGATCTCGTCCTCAGGTATTCCCTTGTCCAAACTTAACAGAATTAATTTGGATATCTCTTCAACAATTCCTGCCTTATCAATAGTATTATTAAGAGTTATTAGACCTTTTGTTTTTGCATTAATTCCCACCGCTTTTATATCTATAGACTGCGTTTGAAACTGCCTGTAGAAATCAATTATTCGTTGACTAGATCTGTAATTTCCTTTTAAGGTTAAAGGTTCTATTGGAAGGTCATTTAACTCTTCTTTTATTTGTTCGATATTTTTTGCTACCCCTCCTAACGAAGAGTAAATAGCCTGATCAGTATCTCCTACAAAGAAAGCAGATGTTTCACCATTTCCGGCTCTAACAATTGTTGAGATGATAGCGTATAGTAAATCTTGAGTGTCCTGATATTCATCAATACAAATAATTTTGAATAATTTAGATAATATCTGTGGGATTCTTGGCAGATCCTGAAGGATTTTATAAGAGTAAAATAAAATCAATTCAAAGTCTATTAATTTTTTTCTTTTTAAAATTGAGTGATAATCTTCTAAAAGCCTTTTCTGGATTATTTTTGTTTCTAAGAAATTACCATTTCTATCAAATCGCATATTTACAGGATCTATTGGCTTCAATTTATATTTGACTTTTAAACTGCTTATTAGTTCATCACAATAAGATTCGTCTGCCATTGAAAATCCGTTTTGCAACTCAGGAAGATAACAAGAATAAGGCCTTAAAATCCATTCTAAACAAAAAGAATGAAGAGTACCTGACCATATCTTATCACTATTAATCCCCATAGCATTGAGCCGCTTAAAAATTTCTTCAGAAGCCCTAACAGTAAATGTTACTGCAGCAATTTTTTTCTTACTTGTATTTGCAAGCTGATCCAATTCATAAGCCAATTTATGAATGATCACTCTTGTCTTACCACTTCCTGGGCAAGCCGTAAGTAAAACATTACCACTTTGCGTAACTGCAACTCTCTGCTCATCATTTAATTTGTCAAATATCATAAGTAAGAAAGAAATTTGGTTAGTTGATCTTGAGGAAATGTTTTTATAAAAGCCTCTAAAATTTCTAAATCTGTTTTATCTTTAGTTTCAAACTTTTTAGCTGCATTATAGTATGTTTTACAATATTTGTCATTTTTTATCTTTTCAATACGATACATAATTGATTTAACTTTCGAAGACAAATTGATATGTGGCGATGCGAAGGCAATGGCTTTTAAAATATAATTTGGAATATATGTATTATATAAAAGCTCGTCGGTGATAAGTAATGCGAACCAGCCTTTACCATACTTTTTAGCTAATCTTAAAACTTCCAATCCTGCAACTTGAATATTAGGATTTTCTAATCTTTTAGTTATCAACTTTATATTTGATTCTTTACGATAGATCTTATCAAGTGCTGATACAAATTCCGGACTGTTTTCATTCATGAGTAAGTCTACTTCAAAAGTATGAGTTGCGTAAAATGCTTCCAGATACTCATTATCTTTACAAAGCTCTGTAATTATTACTCTACGTTCTTCTCCACTTTTTTGTGATGCTCTGAAATGTTTCTGATTTGGCGTATCATTTTCTGGAGAATCGGGAAGTTTTACAACAGAAATGTCTTGATCTGTTAATATTGCACAATATTTCTTTATACGTTCTTCATGAAAAATATTTGCTACATTTTCAAAACCTGTACTGCCAATATTAATGAGACTTACTCCAATCTCATCTAAAGAAAGACCAAAAACAACTTCAAACATTGCTGGTATTAATATTTGTTCAGCATCACCTTCTACAAGTATAACTCCTTTTGCAAATAATAGATTACTACGAACCGCGTCTAGATATCGTTCTAATCTTCTTATTTGATTAGGTAACAAATTATTAGAAGGTTGAAAAACCAAAGCTTCATTTTTTCCTCTACAAATAACATTTACACTACTTATTTTACTTGCTGAGGATATATGAGTGGAATGAGTAGAAATTATTATTTGAGTATTACTTTTGCTTAAGTTATTAAAAAGAGTTTTTTGTATATGAGTATGAATATGTGCTTCCGGCTCTTCAATCAGTAGAAAATTCGCTATTCGATCTGTCTTGACCCTTTCATATTCTAATAGCTTTAATGACAAATATATTAAATTAGCTCCACCTAAACTAAGTTCCCAAACCCTACCTTTATAATCATCTTCAGGATCACCCACCCACAGCTTTAATGATTGGAAAAGTTTTTCCATTTTATTTGGAAGCTCTGATTTAATATCAATGCTTGGAGCATATGTTGTCCCTACAGCATTCTTTATACTTTTATCAATGCCATTCTTAATTTCTATTATCTCATCAAGTGAACTAATTTTTTCATTAAGATTGTCGATACTAGTTATAATTTCGTCCTGCTTAGTAATTTCAACTGTTTTTTCTTTCCCTTTCAATAAATTAATTAGTGGGTTATTACTATAAGAACGTAAATCAGCTTCAACATCCCTTAGAGCCTTTATAAATGTACATGAGACTTCATTATGGATACTGATTTCACGTGGTAAGTAAGTTCCTATGACTAGTTCTTCTTTTTCGTCAGGATCTGGGAACTCAATTTTATCAAAATTTCCAACGTATTTTTCGTAGGTTACATCATCACTAAAATCACCAGAACCACGACTTAAATAAACTACTTCATAATCGGCTATTGTAATTTTATCTAAGAGTAGCTCTAGTCCTTCTGAATCTTTTTCAGCTAAAATCGAATAGTCATACAACTCTTTTCTAAATTGATATTTAGGTCGGAAATATACCGAATAACTACCTTTAGAAGGAGTATCCATACATCCGCTTGATTGTACAGCCAAAGCTTGTGCTTCTTCACTTGCATCTAATCCTTCAAAAAAAACCGTTATAACGATCCAATGTCCCGCCCAATTGCCAATTCCCCGGTTGAAATCGTTTGAATTAAAATTAATATATCTTGGCAATGAATCATCAATAAGTATTCGAAGTGCATAAAAGAGATTGGTTTTGCCTGACCCATTTTCTCCTATTATTGTATTTATTCCTTCAGTAAATTTAAAATGTGCTGATTTAAAATTACGGAAATTTCTAATGGATAATCCAGAAATATACATAGTTAATAGTTTTGTTAAAAATACCAATATTTATAGAATTAAACTAACTGTATTTACAGTTTTACTTAGTAAAATTTACTAATTCTATAACACATAACAATTTAAGACATTAGTACTATGGCACTTAAGAGAGGTCCAAAAAAGAATTGCAAAATCAACCAGAGAAGATGATCAACATCAACGTGATAACAAGAAAACACCTGGAAACACAACAAAATTAACCACATAAGAAACAACAGGAAAATAAAATTTTAAAATCTTTATCACTCTTTAATTTGGACAGTTGTTCGAATTAAAAGGTAACTTTTCAAAAAATTTCGAAGCATTAAGATTTTTGTGAATACATTATTAGAGGACTGTAGAATTAAAATAACTATCTTTTTTCAAAATAGTATTCCGTAACTTTACTATCAGACAGATTATAAACTTAATTTAACTGATGATTCCAGCCAAAATTTTTATCGACGAATTTGGAAATGCACACCTTGACCTTTCCAAAGAAGGAACTTTTTCTCATTTTATTTACACCTCGGTAATTATAAAAGATACAGATATTGAAAAAGCAAGAAAAGTATTGAAAGATATCTGTATAAAATATAGACTTGGAGAAAATCTTAAATCCAGTAATATCAAAAACAAAAACTTTAAAAAGAGAAAAGATATTCTAATTGAATTTGTTGAAAGATTGGACTTCGTTATTGATATCATGGTAGTCGATAAATCAAAACTTTTCGGGGAAGGTTTAAAAATCAAAAGAACTTTTTATAAATATTTCCAGTCATTATTTGTAGAAAAATATAACAAAATCTATGAAAGCTATTCTATCAATGCTGATAAAGTAGGAGAAGAATTTAAACAGGAGCTGCAAGATTATGTTAGGGAAAAAAGCATTAACCGTGATTTATTTAATCAGGACAGAAGCTTTGAAATTTTTGATGATAAAGATGAAAAACTCATACAAATTGCAGATTTTATTTCAGGATGCTTGGGCAAGGTCTTTTGTACAAGTCATTTTGATCACCAATATATTGAATTGTTCAATCTCCTGCATGCAAGAACTTCAATTTCATATTTTCCTTTCGAAAGCTATATAACAAAAGAAATAGAGGGCAAACCCGAACTTGACAGGCAAATCATGAGAATGAACTATCAGTTAATTCAGAAATTCTTAGAATCAACCAATGTTCAAAAAACTAAAGAAAAAGCTAGACTACTAGAATACCTACGATTCCAGTCAGAACTAAATCCTAATCGTTTAGTCTCAACAACTGAACTGCTTATTTATCTCAATAATTTTTTTCCTAATATCAAAAGTGAAAGAGTCAGAATATTAATCAGAGACCTAAGATATGAAGGACTATTTATTGTAAGCCATTCTGGTAAACCTGGTTATAAACTTGCAACAAAGTATTCAGATGTTTCTGAACATTTTAACCATTTTCTAAAATACGTTGTACCAATGCTCCAAAAGGTAAAAATATTGAACGAAACCCTTTCTAAGAACTCATTTAACGATATAAACCCTATAGAGAAAGACCCCAATATGCAGAAACTTAAAGAATTAATATCAGGAATTTAATCCGCTATTATGCAAAAATCTACCATACATAAACTAAAAGAACAAGCGATATATATTGATGATAAGAACAGAACTGATGAGATAGATTCTTATTATTTTGAGGGCAATAAGTGTGTCGTGGTGTATAAGAACAGTGGGAAAGCCTATTCTTATCCCCAACATAGAATTAAGATGTTGAGATCTGCTATTCAGAGTGAGAGAGCAGGAAATATTTTTTCTTATCTAAAGGCGATTGCAGAAAGTGTTGGTTTGAAGACAGAGGAAGGCAATAACATTCTTGCCAATAGCTATGGGAGTATTCGTTTTATTCCTGAGACTTCAATTCTTTACAATTATCTTAATGGGAAAGAACCCGGTAAGAATTACCACGCCTCTCCTATTGAAATCTTTCCTTTTGGTTTTAATCTGAGTCAGAAAACGGGAGTTGACCATGCGTTTTCAAATCCGTTAAGTGTTATTGAAGGTCCTCCCGGAACAGGAAAGACACAGACTATTCTTAATATTATTGCCAATGCGGTAATGAATAATCAGAGTGTGGCTGTGGTTTCAAGCAATAATTCGGCAACAAAAAATGTTTTTGAGAAGCTGGAGAGTAAGGGAGTTTCTTTTATAGCGGCATTATTGGGAAGCAGTCAGAATAAAAAAGAATTTATCGATGCTCAGACTGAAATTCCGGATTTATCAGGTTTTAGATTAGAGAAAGAACAGGAACAATCTCTTATTCAATCTACTCCACTTCTTTTTGCTGAACTTGCTGAAAAATTGGAACTTAAGAATGAACTGGCTTTACTTACACTCGAAATAGATAAGATCAAAACAGAACATCAGCATTTTACAAATGATGTCACTTTGGCAACTGAAATCCGTTTTAAAAAGAATGTCAGTTCAGATCAGCTGCTTTCTTTATGGGTTACCTTGGAAGACTATGAGAAAACAGGCAAGAAATTTTACTGGTGGCGTAAACTGATATTTCCTTTTCTGTATGGGGTAAGAGATAAGATTTTTTATACCTTATCGTATGAAGAAATGATCAGAATTGTCCAGGCAAAATACTATGGAGTAAAAATTTCAGAGCTTGATTTCAGAAAGCAGGAACTGCAAAATACATTACAGCATTTTTCCTTCCATGATAAAATGAAAGAATATACAGAAGGATCGATGCAGCTGTTTAAAAACAAACTCTACCAAAAATATAAAGAAGAAAAACGTTCAGAATATACCGAATGGGATCTTCGTTTTAAATCAGAAGAATTTATTAAAGATTATCCTGTCATTATGAGTACCACCTACTCACTAAGAAGAAGCCTTGCTGAAAACGTAGTCTACGATTATGTGATCGTGGATGAATCTTCACAGGTTGATTTGGCTACAGGTGTACTCGCATTATCCTGCGCGAAGCAGGCCGTCATTGTAGGAGATTTAAAACAGCTTCCCAATGTCGTGGATTCTGAAACAGCAGAAAATACCGATCAGATCTTTAAGAACTATGATATCCCGGAACCTTATCGCTATTCCAATCATAGTTTGCTTTCTTCTATCACAGAAGTATTCCCGGAAGTACCTAAAACCCTGTTAAAAGAACATTATCGCTGCCATCCTAAAATCATCGATTTTTGTAACCGTAAGTTTTATAATGATCAGTTGATTATTCTTTCTGAAGGACAGATGGAAAGAGAACCTTTACTAGTCTATAAAACAACTGAAGGCAATCATGCGCGGCAAAGAGAGAATCAGCGACAGATTGATGTGATTATTGAGGAAATCATTCCACAGCAAAAGCTGGAGGGTGTGAATCTGGGAATTGTAACGCCATACCGTAATCAGACCTTAGCACTGCAAAGAACATTTCACGGAACAGATATCAAAGCCGATACGGTGGATAAATTTCAGGGAAGAGAAAATGATGTAATCATTCTCTCTACTGTAGATAATGAAATCTCAGAATTCACCGACAACCCGAATAGATTGAATGTAGCCATTTCCAGAGCCAAAGATCAGCTGATTCTATTGGTGAACGGAAATGAAAATGACAATGACACGAATATCTCCGATCTGATCCGCTATATAGATTATAATAATTTCAGCACGATCAAGAGTGAGGTACACTCTATTTTTGATTACCTGTACAAAGGGTATGAAGAAAAAAGAAGAACTCTTTTATTGGATCAAAAAAAGAAATCTGTTTTCGACAGTGAGAATCTAATGTATGCGTTAATTAAGGAAGTTTTGTCCGATGATCAATTTTCAAAGTATGGCGTTATTCTGCATCATCCATTGAGAAATCTTTTGTTAGATTTTTCAAAATTAAATCCTGAACAAGAGCGTTATACCAGACATCACGCCACCCATCTTGATTTCCTGATCTATAATAAGCTGGGGAAAAATCCTGTATTAGCGATTGAAGTGGATGGATATGAATATCATAAACAAGAAAGCCGACAAGCCGAAAGAGATATCATGAAAAATGAGATCCTGGAGAAGTATAGAATTCCGTTGGTAAGGTTTTCGACGACGGGAAGTGGAGAAAGAGAAAAGCTGATAAACGTACTAAAAACATTAATAGACTAATAATAAGTCCCTAACAAAAGTTGCAAACGGTTTCTTATTAGGAAAATAAAATTATATAATGCTTAATAGATAAGTGTTTAATAAAAACTATCTCTGTATAAATAAATGATTATAGACCAACGATATTACTTCTTGAGACCAATACAGCATTTCTTATACTTTTTTCCAGAGCCGCAAGGACATTGGTCATTTCTACCAATTTTTTTATGACGGCTCAAATTATTGTTAATTGGAAAATCCCTAACAGTTAATGTTTCCCGAACCATTTTTTTAGTTTCTAAGAAATTAATGTTTTTATTTGCATCCGAATAATACAAAATATCGTCTTCGGACCAATCCTTTGCGTTAAGCAGAATGAAATCCTCAGAATTGGTTTGAGTAAATTTAGGAGCGTCAAAAGCAATCCCTATTATTTTTTCATATTTAGGAAATTTGTTTTTTGTCACACCACAGGCAATCTCAAGCAGCGCTTGTCTTTTAGGTCTATATTCATTATCGTAATCCTTATTTCTGGGATCGTGTAATTGTAAAAAGACATAAACTGTATTTTTATAAAAGGATGGCATAATAGATAAATTACGCATAAGCGTTGTCCCATCTCCAGGAAATCCCTCTATAGCTCGTATCATAAGATCAGACAAGGTTCTTCTAAAAAATCTAGGTTCTTTGGCCATTTCACAAATAGCGCTTTCACCTTTAAAGATGTTACTATTTCCTTTAAGAGTTTGATCTAAGGCATTTTGTGTAGTATATTGAAGTAAATTATCCCACATTTCAGATGTTTTATTTGCTTCTTTTCTGCTTTTGTACAAAGCTGAATTTTCAAAGGAGTTCCACCCACCTTCGGAAATCATAATGCTGGTTGCTTTTTCATCTATTACTCCAACAAAATGCTTTTGCTTTACCGCATCAAAGTTTTGAAAGTAATTAGCTAATAGATCTTCTTCTCCGCAATAAGTAATACTTTCATAGTGCTTTAAAGCCTTCTCTTTCTCTGAAAGATATTCAGAAAAATCGTATACAGTATCTAATTCTTTAAGAATGATTTCTAAATTAAAGGTATCAAAAATATGAATAGGTTTATTACTATCTAGCTCCACGAGAAAAGGAATATCAAGCCCTAATTTTTCCCTTTTACTGTAAGTTACAGCAAGACTTCCGTTAATATTTTCGGGTGAATGCCGCAAACAAGCTTCCGCTGCTCCATGAGCAATAATAATACTATATATAGTTAAATTTTCATGAGGTATGAGTATCGGAAAAGGTGTTGTTTTTTTACTGTCCAAATATATTTTATCGGGATTTTCAAGTACATATCTTCTTGCTCCTTCCGCTGTTCTTATTTGGTTCTCAATTACATTTTTGTGCCAGCGTTTCCATTGCACATCAATATCACCCTCCAAATTATCAAATTTCCTACTTTCACGATCAAAAAATAAAAAAATCTTATTGTCAAAGACAGCCATTAAATCACACAATTCCTTTGTATCTTCTTTGTAAGGATTTGGATAAGACCATAGTTTTAAGAAAGTAGCATCACATAGTTTTGCTAATATTCTTTCTGTTTCAGTATAACCTGTAGATTTTTCAATTGCCATTAGTTTTAATCTTTAAGAGATAATGTAAGGTAGCAAATATTTAGTGAATTTCCCATAGGTTTAATTTTTTTTTATTTGTTAATCAAGGCTTTAAACGTTCCTAACGTAAAATTTTTGAGACTACGGAAAACCGTAATTAGTTCTTTTAAAGTTCATTTAGATTTGCAGATATAAAATTAACTACAATGAAAAAATCATTACTTTATCTTGTATTACTTCTCTCCGTTATTTCATGTACCAACTATTACACTGTTAGACTACAGGAAGACACGCCTCTTTACTACAGCAGTGACAGCAGCAAATCAGTTACCACTATTCCTAAAGATACGGAAGTTTTCTTGTCTTCAAAAGCTGGTAAGAAAAATTACAGCAAACTTAAATGGGGAAATTATTACGGGTGGGCCTATAAGCCCAGCTACACAGCTTATAGTGACTATTCTAAAACCTCATCGTATTCTTCTCCATCAGTAAGATCATCCTCTAGTTACAGTTCTCAATCAAATTCAGGCGGATCAGTACATGTTAAAGGTTATACGCGAAAAGATGGAACTTATGTTAGACCACATACAAGAAGCGCTCCTAGAAGGAGGTAATTGCAATCAAAATTGATTGTCTAAAATACGTTATCCATCTTTTCAGAAACCAGCGGTTACGGCTTTCCGTAATGAAAATGGTGACCAAAAATTTACTTTTGATCTGGTATTAATCTGTTTTGATATCAAAATAATTATTAATTAATCTTTATTGTACTATGAATACAATCGAAGCAATCAAGCCAGGCCCCAAGCCTAAAAAACCAGATGGAGAGCCTGACAGAAGAAGAAGGGTAACCCCTCCCAATCAACCTAAGCATCCAAAGCTAAAACCTCACGAGCACGAAAAAGGGGATTAGACTTGGATAAAATGTAAAATGTAGAAGCAGCTTATTGGCTGCTTCTTTACATTATTATTTTCTTTAAATTAATTCTTGTTTATAAATTCAAATGATGTACTGAAATCATCCTTCAGTAATAGGTAAGCATCAAACTTTTTACCGTTTTTGCTTTTCATGTTTTTGATTAATGATGTTTTGTTTTGAGTTAATAGTAAAGTAAGATCTTTAATATTGAGTTGTACTCCGCAAATAATTCTGAAGAGAATCCAGTTGCACTGCTCATCGGGACATTTGACAATTTTATCCTTGATAATAAGATTGTGTTGTTGGCATTTGGGGCATTTGAGTTGTGGGATGTTTTCTTGGGGAATATGGAGTGATAAAAGTTCGCTGGTGATTTCTGCTGTGTAGGCTTGGATGTCGTTCATGAATTGGGTTTTATTGAGTTCACCTTTTTCAATTTTATCCAGCGCTATTTCCCATTCTGCGGTCATTTGGACATTGGCTATTTTTTTGTCTTTAACAAGGTTGTAAACCTGTAAGCCTTTATCAGTGGGATGCAGGGTTTTGCTTTTTCTGACGATATAGTTTCTGCTGAGCAGGGTTTCAATAATGGATGCCCTGGTGGCAGGGGTTCCGATGCCAATATTGGAGAGTGCTTTCTGATCTTCTTTATTTTCAATAGATCTGCCTGCATTTTCCATCACTGATAAGAGGTCAGCCTCTGTGTAAAGTTTGGGAGGCTGGGTTGTTTTTTCCAATAATTCGGTTTTTGAAATCTTCAACTCATCTCCGATTTTGAATTCCGGAAGTTCTGTAAGGTCTTCGTTAGCGTTATTGGAATTTTCATTGTCAGAAAGAATCCCTTTGATGGCTCGCCAGCCTTTGTTGAGTATTTTTGAGCCCTTGATCTGGAATTCGTAATGATGGACTTTTATCTGGATCTGGGTGACTTGCTTTGTACAGGTGTGGGATAGTGATTCCAACAAGCGGTAAGCAATCATATCATAAATGGCTTTTTCCGTAGCGCTAAGTGCAGAAGGTGTTTTGGTTGTTATGAGTAATCCGTGATGGTCGGTAACTTTTACATCATTCACAATCCGCTTGTTGAAGTTTCCGAATTTTAGATGGGTTATGGCGGCTTTGAAGGGTTCGGTCTGATTCAGTATTCTGACAAGTTCAGGAATATCAGTCCATAGATCCTCAGGAATATATTTGCTGCCGGTTCTGGGGTAAGTGATGAACTGTTTCTCATAGAGGCTTTGGGCTGTTTGTAAAACCTCATCAGCAGAAAGCCCCAGTTTTCTGTTGGCTTCTTTCTGTAATTCAGTGAGGTCGAAAAGTAAGGGAGATTGCTCCTGTACTGTTTTAACAGATACATCTTCTACAATAGCTCTTCCCTCTCGCTCTATAATCTTTTGGATTTGTTCTGCCTGCTTTTTTTCTTCCCATTGTAATAGTGAAAGACTGGTGAAGTCTGTATATTCTTTTCTGTGGCTCAGCTGGATTTGAAAGTATTTTTGCTTGGTGAAGTTTTGATGCTGAAGAAACCGTTGACAGATTAAAGCAAGGGTTGGTGTCTGCACTCTGCCTAATGAATAAACATCTTGGTTTCCTCCGATGGTTAATGCCTGGGTTGCATTGATTCCTACGAGCCAGTCCGCTTCACTTCTGGCTTTAGCTGCTTGATACAAACCGTCAAAGGCATCGCCTGGCTGAAGGTTTTTAAAACCATCCTGTATTGCTTTTTCTGTCAGGGAACTGATCCAGAGTCTTTCAAAAGGTTTGTTGCATTGTAGGTAATGATAGATATAACGGAAGATCAGCTCTCCTTCCCTTCCTGCATCTGTGGCGACAATAATACTGCTGCATTGCTTGATGACTTGTTGTATGGTGTTGAGTTGTTTTAAAGCGGAAGGATCAGGCTCATAGCCTTTTGCTTTCTTTAGTTTTTTGGGAGTTAGAATAAAAGGGTTGGGAAAGATAGGCAAAGAGGCTTTCTTAAAGCCTCTTATACCATAATCTTCTGGCATTCCTAACGATATCAAATGTCCCAATGCCCAAGTGACACAGTATCCGTTACCGGATAGATAACCATCTTTCTTTTCATGGGCTCCTAATAATTGTGCGATTTCTCTTGCGACACTCGGTTTTTCTGCGATGATTGCTTTCATATGATGGATTTAGATGTTTATTATAGTTTGGGTCCTCTTGGTTTTCTAACCTTTTTTTGCTGGTCTTCCTGCTGTTGACTGGCAGGCTGCTGCTGTTTTGATTCTAAAGGCTCCTTCACATTTTTAGTAGCTTCATTGGTTTTACCCAGGGTGTTAACCGCAGTTTGGATTTTATGATCTTCTGTAGGTTTTGCCTCTTCTTTGAGCTTATTAGGGTGATTGAAGGAGAAATCGGTTTTGGAAGTCTCTTTGTTGAAGGTAATATAACCTTGATAGGCTTTACCTTTAGCATCGGTAAGACCGTCAACGTACACGGTTTGCCCAGCTTTGAATTTTTCATACTGTGAATCATCCAGTTCTTTTCCCCTGAATACTTTGGGTGCTTCTTGATCCGTAGATTGAGTTTGCTGTTGATTGTGTTGTTGTCTTTGTTGCGGTGTCTGATTATTATTGAACAGAAATTCCACATACCGCTTGTCTGCATTGAACTGTACGGTAGCATCGAAAAGTTCACCTTTTTTGGAAGTCATCCCTTCAAGATACAATGGTCTTCCTTCCAGTAAAGTTTGTTTTTGGTGTTCATCAAGCCTAATTCCTTTGATTTCATCAGGAATTTTCATGTACTCTGCTCTATAGGCTACCAATTCATTGGTTAAACGATCACGGCTTATAACCGATGGAATAATTTCATCTGTCTTAGGATTGATCAGATCTACTACCCTGCCCATATTCCCGGTTTCCTTAAGATTCTTCTTGTCTTCATCCGTGAACTCATGGCCTAAGAATTTACTGTTAAGATTAGGTTCTTTTCGGATACCATGTAGATGAACGGCAACCTGTCCCGTATCACCTGTCTGAAGGGATAATCGAACATCCATTTTGCTTACTGCCGTTCCCAAATTAATAGTAATCGGAATTAATGTATTGGTTTTAAAACCTCTGAGTAATGCATCCATCGCATTCATTTTTTCAAGCTTTTCCTGATTAAGTCCGAATTTTTCCATCGTTTTCCAGTCGATCTGTTCCGGCTGAAAACGGTACTCCTGATTGTCTGTGTTGTTGTCCATTGTATTTTGATTTTTTGGATTGTTGTTGTGTTGAGGTAAAACTTCGTAGCCTTTCAGTTTTTCTTTTTCTTCAGGTGATGCCTGATCAACATATTTTTGAAGATCCTTGGCGGTATTGATGGCATCGTATTCTGAAACTTTAAAAAAGTTGAAATGCGTGGGATTTTTGAGCTGCCGGTAAAAGTTGGAAAAGAAGTTGGAGAAAATATCTCCATGTTTATCAACGCTGATCAGCTGCTCATTATCCTTTTTTTCTTGTGGAGGAACTTTTTGAAGATTCCCTTCTTTATCTACACCTTTGACCAGCTCAACCTGATTGGTATGAATGTTCAGGACAAGGAGTGTGTCTGCTGATGGTTTGAGTTCATTGGATTCCTGAGCGTTTATCAATTCATTTTCCATTGTATTTCATTTAATGGAACCAAGGTATAAGCTCAATTATGATGCTCTAAAAGATTGGAATGGTGATGAATAATTTGGCTGCTGATGTCTTATTACCATCAAGAGTTTAAACATTCTCTGATCAGTTGATGGACATCCGAAAGCTTATAGTACAGCTTTCCGCTGATGGTATAATAAGGCAGCTTTTTATCAGTCCGGTACCGCTGTAATGATCGGGAACTTATCTTTAAAAGCTGTAAAACATCCTGGTTATCAAGAAGCTGCTCTCCGTCTACTTCTATAAATCTGGACTGGTTCTTGAGCATTTGTTCTTTCAGTAGGTCAAATCTTTCCATGATTCTCTCCATCCAGGCTATAAATTCTGTTCTTTCGATATTCATAACTGTGATTTTTATGATTATTGGTGATGTAAAATTGAACAAGAGAAATCATATAAAATCACTACTTTTTCGTAGTTACGAAAAAAGAATATTGAATGATGGAATCTTAACCAAAAGCATCGTAACTTACAAAGCATTTAATAGTAAGGACTACCGATTATGAGTGAAATGTCTGATTTTAGAGAAAATTATATTAAGCAACTGGAAAAAGAAGCAGAAAAGGCATTGAAAGACAATGAAAAAATAATTCTTGACTTTATCCGTTTTGCAGCGAGTAAAAATATAGAATTAACTACTCAAGATTTTAGGTACACCCAAATATCAGGCATTGTTGTTGAATCACATGATATTCTTTTGAAGTTAAATGAAGATCTACTTCCTGATAAAGACGGTCTTTTAGATTATAAGCTGCTCAATTCTAAATTTAAAAAGCAAATATTCTCTGACGGCTATTTTTTTGCAGATAATTATATAACAATGGCTAACCCTTTATTTCGACGTAGCTACTCCTCGCTAAATGGTTTCCAGCCCCGATTCATTAATAAATTCTGGGATATAGACCCTACCGTTTATGATGAAATAAAAATAAGCCTGGATCAACACAATTTAAAAATTGATGTAAATAATGCGGCTATCTTAGAGCTAGATACCTGGTATGGTTCTGTTTTTAATCAAAATGTAGAAAGCATTTCTGATCAATTGGTAAAACTAAGGCCTTCTCCTGATTTTAACGATTCTGAAATTAATTTTTTCTTTGCAGATACTTATTCCTTAGATATCAAATGGGCTTTATCAAAAAATATTAAAACGTTTCAGGCAGAAGAATTTAAAAGTGAACATATCAAAATAAAAATTGATAATATTATTTATTTTCCAGTCCGATATGTACATGCAGAATTTGATATGAACACCCTTAGTTTTAGACATTTTGATGGAGCGTTTCATTTCTATACTGAAGAAGAATATCTCCGAAGACGAGATTCTGACCTTAATTATAATAGGAAAGATCATTCACAAATTAAGTCAAAGTCAAAAAAATTGTTTAAAATAAATGGTACAATACCCATCGAAACTTGGGTAGACCTGACAGGTCATTTTTTTTCTAGAAATCCCTTGATCTATGAATATTTTAATGGAGAATATCCTCCTAATATAAAAGAAATCTTAGACTTAAAACGAAAAAATCAAACCTCTTAAAATCCTTGAAAAACTATGAAATGTTGGATATGTCAAAATAATGAAGCGAATTCTGAGGAACATAAATTTAAGGCGTCTGATATCCGGCGTCAATTCGGTAAGTCATTTGATGCTATCTATTATGATGGTGAAAATTTGCATCCATTCAATTCACCAAAAGATAAACTGATCAAATTCCCAAAAGTCATTTGCATTGACTGTAACAATAATCAGACAAGAAATGCAGATATTGCTTATACAGAATTCTTTGAAAATACTGATCTTATCAATAATATGATAGAAACCTCAAACCAAATTAACTATCAAGAGATCTTTGGTAATGATTGGAAGGCATCTAAAATGAACCTCTATCGTTATTTTGCAAAGCATGCGGGATGTAAAATTATGACAAGTAATTTACTGGATTATGTAGATATTACTCCACTAAGACTCTTCATCTTAGGGCAGGAACATATAAGTAATTTTTATATTAAAATATACTTTAATAAAGTCACAAAAGAATTTACAGATTACCTCAAGCATGATCAAAAGAATAAGTATCGAAGCAATATTGCATTCGGACCAACTATATATATTGGACAGGGCAATGATACCGGTTTTGCAGGAAGTATTATAAATGGTTCCATTCGTATAGAATGGTTTTATGGTAATCAAAATCATTTTAATAAAATTATTGATTTCAATACACATTCTGACGCTGTGGAAATTTTAGATACAGAAGATTTTTATCCCAAAGCCTTTAAAGATTTCCAAAATGAAGATTTCTTTTCTTATTTGAATTTTGGAAAATATCATTTAAATGAAGAAACTCTTAAAAATGATTATCAATCCGTCTTCAGAAGCTTACAGATTGGGTAATATTAAACGAAATGTCAGATTAATTCGTTCTTTCATTCGTATGGTTGATTTCGCAATGCGATGTTCCCAGTGTTCCTGAAGATCGCCTTTCATGATAAGGAGTGATCCGTGAGGCAATGGCAGACTGTATTTACTCTGATGATGGTCTTTTTTTCTGAAATCAAAGTTTCTGGTTTGTCCAAGACTTATGGATGCGATAACCGGACGTTTACCATATCGGCTTTCTTTATCCTGATGCCAGGCAACGGAATCATTATGATCACGGTATAGGTTTAACAGAACGCCATTGAATTGGCAGCCAAATTCCTTTTCGATTCTTTGTTTTAATGTAAACAATTCAGGAGTCCATGGATTCGTTGGCTTTTTATCTGCTTCAGAATCGTTATACTTTGAATCACCATACCAGGCCGTTAATCTTGGAGTAAGTACCATCTTATCGTACATTTTCTGCGTCCGCTGTTCCCAGGGAGCGGTTTCCAATAATTTGTTTTTAAGCAAGTCAGCTTCTTCCCTATTCAGGAAGTTTTCCTTGTATTCCAAAAGATCTTTTGGAAACTCATACAATTCTTCGGCATCAAATAAACTAAGCTGACTCATTGTAGTTTTTTCTTTAAATTATTTAACTTTGCTTTATTCCGTTTCTACGGAATTTTTTTTTTCATCAATTGTGTTTTTACTTCCCTTCGGGGAAGTTTTTTAATTATGCCGCGTACTCAAAATAAATTCAATTCTTATCTCCCATTTTTTCTTTGATCTGTTTGATATCGGTTTTAATTTCTGTGATAAAATTTTGAATATGATGTTCTGAAAATTCATCAGGTTCATATTCTTTGGTGTTAATACTACAGGCAAATTCCCAGATCTCTTTAATTTCAGGCAATGGAATTTTATAAGGCTCATAAAATTGATTGTCAGCCTTCACCCATATACCATCTGCTTCATGAAACTGAAATCTCTTGTAGCTGATACCATCATTGGTAGTAATGAAAACATACGTTCTGTCCGTTTTCAAGTCCGAAAGATTTTCTACATATTTTCCCACAATATAGGTTCCATTCTTATAGGGAGGCATTGAATCCCCGTCAGCCGGAAATGCCCTAAACTTGCCACCTTTTAAAAAAGGCAATGATATAGTCTCCAGACTTTCTATGTATTCCGGATCTCCATAGCCATTCAAATAGCCCATAGAAGCTTTTTGGGGAATAATCTCAATCTGATTGTTTCCATCCTGATCAACCTTTATAGGCAGAACAATCCTGTTCTCAGGAAGCTCCATGAGTTCATCGATAGAAAATTTTCTGACATCTACAGTTAATAGTAGGTCAATGCTGATGTTATAGAATTTTGAAATTCTAAGCAATATTTCAATAGGAGGTTCCGTTCTGCCATATTCATAGGCGACATATCTGGATCGGGTAAGAAATAATAGATCTGCCAGTTCTTGCTGAGTCATATTTTTCTTTCCTCTCAAAAACACGATGTTATCAGAGAATTTTGACATTGTTACAATTTTAGACAACAAAAATACAAAATTTGTTTCAAAAAGTAACTAATTTTACCACATGGAAAGAGCAATTGTACATATGGATTTAGATACGTTCTTTGTTTCCTGTGAAAGGCTGAAAAACTCTGAACTCGAGAATAAGCCTGTGATCATAGGAGGTGGAGATCGTGGTGTTGTGGCGTCATGCTCTTACGAAACCCGTTTTTTCGGAGTAAGGAGTGCCATGCCGATCAAAATGGCTTTGCGCTTGTGTCCCGAAGCAAAAGTCATTAAGGGAGATATGGAAATGTATTCCAATATGTCCCATATGGTAACGGAGATTATTCAGGAAAAAGTACCTGTTCTTGAAAAGGCAAGTATCGATGAATTTTATCTGGATCTTTCCGGAATGGATCAGTTTTTCGGATGCTATAAATGGACCCATGAAATAGCGGAAAGCGTGCAGAAAAATACAGGTTTACCGATAAGTTTTGCTCTATCCACCAATAAGACCGTATCCAAAATCGGAACCGGAGAATCAAAGCCAATCGGAAGATTGGAAGTGAAACAGTCTGACATACAGCCGTTTTTAAACCCGCTTTCGGTAAAGAAGATTCCTATGGTTGGAGATGTAACCTTTCAACTGCTCTCAAGACTGGGGATCAGAACGATACAAACACTTTCTGAAATGCCTGTTGATGTGCTTGGGCAGCTGATTGGTAAAAACGGAAATGAACTTTGGAAAAAAGCACACGGAATTGATGAATCCCCTGTCGTTCCCTACTCTGAACGAAAATCCATTTCTACAGAAGATACTTTTGCTCAGGATACTATAGATATTCAGGGGATTCAAAGTATACTCTCAGGAATGGTTGAAAAACTCTGTTATCAGCTCCGGGCAGAGAAATGGCTGGTATCGGTAGTAGTGGTAAAACTCCGGTATGCCAATTTTGATACGGAAACCAAACAATGCAGAATTCCTTACACCTCAGCTGACCATACCCTGCTCAGGTATGTTTTAGAACTTTTTAAAAAAGTATATACCAGACGTATGAGAATCAGGTTAATTGGAGTAAAGTTTACCGGACTGGTTCACGGATGCCATCAAATGGATCTCTTTGAAGATACGGAAGAGTTGATATCACTGTATCAGACAATGGATAAAATCAAGAACAGGTTTGGAACTTCAAGTGTAGGAAGAGCCTCAGGTTTATTAAAATAAGTATAAGATGTTTCTGAATTGTCATTCTTATCACAGCCTTCGGTATGGGACTATTTCTATTCAAGATCTGGTACAGCAGGCTGTACATTTTAATATTAAAACCTTAGCTCTTACAGATATCAATACCATTACCGGGATCTATGATTTTTATAAACTTTGCCAGGAGTATAATATCAAACCGATTGTCGGAGTGGAAATACGGGTTCAGGATGAACTGTATTATATCTGCCTGGCTAAAAATCAAAAAAGCATTGCAGAAGTTAACAGGCTTTTAACCGCATATAACTGTGAAGGCATTGAAATTCCTAAAGCAAATCCTGATTTTACAGATACTTTTGTTATTTACCCACTGGAGAATATTCCGGAACAATTAGCAGATCATGAATTTATAGGTATCAGAAAGGACCAGCTCAACCTTTTAATTCAACCTGAATTGAAACCGTTCATCCATAAAATGGTCATCCTGCATCCCGTTACCTTTACAACTCCTGAAGAATATGAGCTTCATAAAATACTAAGGGCCATTGATCTCAATACCTTGATCAGTAAGCTAACAGAAGCTCATTACTGTAAAGACAATGAAATGTTTACTGATAAAAAAAAGCTTTTGGCTCAGTTTCAGCATGAGCCACAAATTATTGAAAACACAAAATATATTGTCAATACTTGTCATTTTGATTTTGACTTTTCAACCCCTAAAAACAAAAAGCATTTCACTGATAGCAGGGAAAATGATTTTGAGCTTTTAAAGAAGTTAGCGTATGAGGGCCTTTCAAAAAGATACTCCGAAGACAATCTACAGGCAAAAGAAAGGGTGGATAAAGAATTAGCAGTTATTGATCAGCTTAATTTCTGTGCTTATTTCCTCATCACCTGGGACATTATCCAATACAGCAACCGCATGGGATTCATGCACATAGGAAGAGGCAGCGGCGCCAATTCTATGGTCAGCTACTGCATCGGTATTACTGATATATGCCCTTTGGAACTGGATCTGTACTTTGAGAGATTTTTAAACCTCAACCGGAAAACGCCTCCTGATTTTGACATTGACTGGAGCTGGCAAACCAGGGATATCATCCTGGAATATATTTTTGGTAAATATGGTAAAGACCATGTTGCCTTCTGCGGGACCAATGTTGAATTTAAATACCGTTCTATTTTCCGGGAAGTAGGAAAAGTTTTCGGACTTCCAAAAGAGGAACTGGATATGCTCGTAACAAAACCAATTCAGGAACATGATAGCAATTCGGTATCAAGACAGGTCCACTATTATGGAAAACTCTTAGAAAAGTTTCCTAACCAGAGAAGTATGCATTCCTGTGGGATTCTGATCTCAGAAGAACCTATCACCAATTATTCTGCACTCGAAATGCCTCCCAAAGGTTTTCCGATTGTACAGTTCGATATGTACACTGCTGAAGAGATTGGCCTTGAAAAATTTGATATTCTCTCACAGAGAGGTTTAGGTACCATAAATGATACGGTAAAGCTAGTGAAGGAAAAAAGAGGAATTGATATCGATATCCGGGATACTTCTCTCTCAAAAGATGAAGCCCAATGTAATGAATTCTTAAGTTCCGGAAAGACAATCGGCTGTTTTTATATTGAGTCACCCGCTATGCGGGGGTTACTTCGAAGACTGAAGTGCGACAATTACAAAGTACTGGTTGCCGCCTCTTCCATTATCCGCCCCGGAGTTGCACAAAGCGGAATGATGCGGGAATATATCTTCAGGCACAATAATCCCTCAAAATTTGAGTACTTCCATGAGGTTTTTGAAAAAGAACTGGGAGAAACCTACGGTATTATGGTATATCAGGAGGATGTTATTAAAATTGCACTTCACTTCGGAGGGTTATCTGCACCTGATGGTGATGTCCTGAGAAGAGCAATGAGTGGTAAAGGCAGATCTTTATCTGCATTACAGAAAGTAAAAGATAACTTCTTTAAATCCTGTAAAAGATTAGGACACCCCGAAAAGTTATCTATGGAAGTATACCGGCAGATCGAATCTTTTGCAGGATACTCATTCTGTAAAGCACATTCTGCTTCCTATGCCGTAGAAAGCTACCAGAGCTTATATCTGAAAGTCTACTTCCCTATTGAGTTTATGGTTTCTGCTATTAATAACGGTGGAGGATTCTACAGAACTGAGGTTTATATTCATGAAGCCCGGATGTCGGGAGCTGCTATCCATAATCCCTGTGTCAATCTGAGTGAATACCAGACAACGGTCTATGGTTCGGACGTTTATTTGGGATTGATGCATATTGAAAGGTTGGAACTTAAATTAGCGCAACTTATTTCTGAAGAAAGAAATCAGAATGGAGAGTATACTTCCCTGGAAAATTTTGTTAAAAGAATTCCTATTGGCATCGAAACACTACAAATTTTAATCTTTATCGGAGCATTCCGCTTTACCGGAAAACAGAAACATGAACTGCTGATTGAATCAAGATTTCTTCTGGGAACTCA
The DNA here is from genome assembly GCF_900636535.1 of Chryseobacterium gleum. Classification (NCBI taxonomy): domain Bacteria; kingdom Pseudomonadati; phylum Bacteroidota; class Flavobacteriia; order Flavobacteriales; family Weeksellaceae; genus Chryseobacterium; species Chryseobacterium gleum. The sequence continues at coordinate 5,229,714 of NZ_LR134289.1, read as the reverse complement.
TAAGGTTCCTTTCAGGCATCTGACTTTATTGGACGAGCCCCAAAAAGATTATCAGCTTCCTTCTATAGAAAGAAACCGGTTTGAAGATGCTTTTGATGAAATAGAAATATTAGGTTTCCCCGTTTCATTCAGCCCTTTTGATTTATTACAAACTCGATACAGAGGTTCTGTTTTGGTAAAAGATTTATTGAAGTTTCATAAATGTCAGGTGAAAATGCTGGCGTATCTTATTTCAAGAAAGCATGTACCCACAAAAAAAGGAACCATGTACTTCGGAACCTGGATTGATGCAGAAGGAGAATATTTTGATACGGCTCATTTTCCCAGCTGTCTTGAAGAATATCCTTTTCAGGGTGGTGGCTGCTATCTCTTATTGGGAACAGTGGAGGTCGATTTTCACTTCCCTACTGTTACTATTCATAAAATGGCAAAAATGCCTTTTATTCCGGATCCAAGATATTCTATGGATAAAGAAAAATCATTGGAAGCCCAGCGTAATTTGCATGAGGATGTTAGTATGACTTTTAGGAAACCATATCCCCAGGAACATGAAATTGGATTGCCAAGACAAAAGATGTAGCATTCGAAATTACTTTTGGCGATAACATACTTTAGCGTACCAAATAGTAATTTTACATAAAACTTACTTATTACTTACCATTATTTTTTGTTGGCTTCAGCAAATTCTTCATCGGAAACCGCTTCCAGCCAAATATTCTGATTGGTTTGCGGATTTCCATTCGTTGCTAAATGCGAAAACCAATTGTCAGCAGTTGCACCGTGCCAATGCTCAACATTCGGAGCAATTTCTACAATATCTCCGGGTTTTAAACGACGCACAGGTTTTCCTCTTTCCTGATATAAACCTTCGCCGCCCACTACAATCAAAAGTTGTCCGCCTGTGTGACTGTGCCAGTTATTGCGACAACCCGGTTCAAATGTGACATTAGAAAGGGGAACATTTACATCTTTATTGCTTGTAAGCGGTGCTAAATAGGACTTGCCAATAAAATACTGCGCATAAGCCGTGTTTTCTTCACCTGCCGGAAAATCACTTATTTTAGGAATATCTGTACAGTCAGAAAAGTACAGTCGAAGTTGATGAATACATTCTTACCGATGTTAAGATTCTTTCCATAATTGATATAAATGGGTGTAAACACCGCTACATTCTTCAACTTTCCACCGACTATTTCACTTAATCTTTTCAAAATCTCATCCGGCTCTGTGGAATTATTTAACTGAATCAATTGTTTCTTAACCTCATAGGAAGCCTCCAGCAATTTATACGTTTCCGGGTCATCGGGCATTATTGTTTCACCATTTCTCAATCGGGCGAAAATATCTTGGTTAAAGCTCATTCTTATATATTTAGAGAAATTAAAAGGCTAAATCCGCTATTTTAAAAAACGGATTCAGCTATTGCAGTGTTCAATTATTTCAAATGAGTTCTGAAGAAATTTTCCAGTTTTTCAAAGGGAATCACATCTACTTTATCGTATAAATCTACGTGAACCGCATTCGGAATAATCATCAATTCTTTCGGTTCTGCAGCCATTTTGTAAATGTCTTCTGAGAAGTACCTTGAATGTGCATTTTCACCAGCAATTAAAAGCATAGGTCTAGGTGAAATTTCTTTTATGTAGCTTAAAATAGGCATATTCATGAATGAAAGTGCGCTTGTTAGCCTCCATCCTTTTGTTGAATTTACCGAACGTTCATGAAAACCTCTTGGTGTTTTGTAATAATTGAAATAATCTTTTATAAATTGAGGCTCGCTACCAGTTAATTTTTCCGGGAGATGAGAAGATGTATATGCCTGTTCTCCTGTTTCCGCATCTTTCCATCTTTGTTGGTTCAGATCTTCGAGCGTTTTTGTTCGTTGCTCAAGTGTAACTACATCATTATATCCTTTAGAAATTACTCTTGTCATATCATACATACTGGTGGTGGCAACGGCTTTTATCCGCTTATCTATCGCCGTAGCATTCAGAGCCATCCCTCCAAATCCGCAAATTCCGATAATACCGATCTTATTTCGGTCTACATTGTGTTGAAGTCCTAAGAAATCAACTGCCGCACTGAAATCTTCGGTATTGATGTCGGGGGAAGCAATATCTCTCGGCTCACCTCCACTTTCGCCTGTGTAAGAAGGATCAAAAGCGATAACGGCAAACCCTCTTTCCGCCATTTGATTGGCATACAAACCGGAAGACTGTTCTTTTACCGCACCAAACGGTCCGCTGATTGCCAAAGCTGCTAATTTTTCTTTTCCAGTATTCTTGGGAAGGTATAAATCTCCGGAAAGCGTTATTCCGTAACGATTTTTAAAGGTAACCGCTTTTCGGTTAACTTTATTGCTGAGTAAGAAAGTATAATGTTCGTTTTGTTCGGTTGCATTCATTGTTTTTGGGTTTGATTTTTTATGCTGCGCAAATGCCTGTCCGATGAAAAGAAAGGACAAAGCCATCACTGTTGTTGCTATCTTCATATCTGAATTTTGTATTAAAAATTACTGATACAAAATTAGAAATAACGAGGAGCTAACAGTTAATGATAATCAAACCAAAAATTAAGAAATTCAAACTTCCGTTAAACGAAATGCTTTTGGATTTGTGCCTGTTTGTTTTTTAAAGAAATTATTAAAATAAGTCGGATAATCGAATCCGAGTGCAAAAGCTATTTCTGAGATATTCCAGTCGGTGTGCAGCAGCAATGCTTTTGCTTCTGTGAGAATACGTTCCGTAATATGAGCCGTTGTGGATTTTCCGGTAACTTCTTTTACAGCACGATTGAGATAATTAACGTGAACATTCAGGTTTATCGCAAAATCCTGAGCTGATTTCAATTGCAGAGATTGGTCTGTAGTTTCAATAGGAAATTGTCTTTCCAACAGTTCCAGAAAAACAGATGATAATCTTAATGCCGCATTCTTATTCTTGTCGAGATCCTCTGCAGGTTCCAGCTTCAGAGATTCGTGAATGATAAGGCTTATATAGTTACGTATCAATTCATCCTTATAAACATAATCACTTTCCTGTTCGGCAATCATCTTTTGGAAAATAGTGTTAAGAAACTGTCTTTGTTCTTCGGTAATTTTCAGAACGGGAGTTCCGCCGATTTTAAAGAAAGAAGATTGCTGCAAACTTTCGGAGCGTTCAGAATTCTTGAAAAATTCTTCTGAGAAAAGAATAGTATACCCTTTATAAGTCGTTGAAATCGTTTCCCATGAATAAGGAATATGCGGATTTCCGAAAAAAAGCACAGTTCCTTCCTGCTCGAAACTTTTATCAGAATAATGAATTTTACTTTTCCCTGTCGTAAGACAGATCTTATAAAATTCTTTTCTGCTATACACGCGGGTTTCACTTCCGTCCTGCTCAATCTGGAATGCACGGAAACCTTTTAGTTTTAGCTCAGTATTAAACTCCGAAACAACTCTTTTTACCTTTTCTTTCATTTTTCAAAATTAAGAAAATCAAACCAATCACCTCTAAAATAATTAGAAGTAAAACGTCAATAGAATTCTCTGCCGAAACAAAAAATCCCGACGTTTTAAAAATTTAAAATCTTCAAGCCTATAAAATCAAATAAAGGTTTGACAAAGGAATTTTACAAAGCTGTAAAGCCCTATAGATTTATACAATAATTGATGAAGATAAAGGAATGAAATATATTTCCTTAACTGGCAATAAATGAATATACTTTTAAATTAATATTTGGTTAAGCGCACTTTTATAACACCCTAAAATGAATTCAGTATAATATAACTGCGAATCTAATGCATGAGTCTTATCATGAAGTTCTATACGTTTCGAAAGAACAATCTCGCCTTTATAGCTGAATGAGCAAAATGAATACACTTTAAAGCCTGAATTTCTTACAGATGACGCATACCCAGTAGAAGCAATTCCCCAATCTGTCCCAAATGATTCAGCGACCTTTACAGCCATTGTATCAGCCATTTTTTGGGTCTCAAAGCCGTTTTCCTCAACTTCAATACTGTTGATATCTAAAAAGTTAACTTTTTCAGGTACTGTAAAAGTCGTTATTCCTCCTTTGTAAAACAGTTTCGCATTAGGCATCTGGGAAAAAGCCAGCTGTATTAATCCCGAGGTTACACTTTCTGCTATAGAAACCGTTTCATTCATTGTAATGAGTGAAGTACTGATATAATTAAGTAAACTTTGCTGAAATTTCATGGCATCTGATATTTAATGTTAATATAAAAAGCTTTTTACACTACTGAAATCAATGCTCAGATAACGTCATAGTCATTCATGGTTGTTACAAAATAATGCTCAATCATTTCCTTTGCATTTTCGCACATTGACAAAAGATCTTCTCTGGTCATATCCTCAAAAATAAAATCATCATGAACCTCAATAATGAACTCAGTCATTTTTTCAGTGTTCATAAGATCATAAGCCATTAAATCATTTAAATTATCTAATCTGCATTCTTCCTTAAAAAAAGGATGTTTTAGGGAAATAGAATTCTTAAATTGAAAAAGATGTATTGTTTTCATAATTTCTAGCGTTAAGGTGGTAATAAGAAAGTCTGTTTTATATATAAACATGATGTTTAATCATGAATGTTCAAACAGATTTCTTTTTGTAGATTCAGTTGATGAAATATTATATATATCAATAGGGTTAAAAAGGACAGAAACCAGAGGTTCCTATCCTTAATTAATTAAAACCTTCTGAAAACAGATTTACCTATTTTATAGAGATTTTAATAAGCTCATTATTAAAGTTGAGAATCCGTAAGTCTATTAATTTTATCATGGTGTATATTCGTTTTCCCCAGTCTTTTTTACTACAATGTTTTCTAATACCAGAGACAAGCATTATGTACGATGTATACTTTCAACTGCTCGCTATATTTTCCAGTCTAAAATTTGCATTATTTATAGTGATATAAACTTTAATGGATCTGATAAATTCCTGATTATTATACTACAAAGATGGCCGTTTCAGTATAGACTACACTATAGATATCCGGAATAATCTTACATATATCACACTTTTATAAGTCTTCCAGGTTTCCAAGACGCCTTTGTTTCAACTGCTTATAAAATGAAGGAGAAAGCCCTGTGATCTTTTTAAACTGGTTAGAAAGATGGGCCACACTGCTGTAGTTGAGTTTATAAGAAATTTCTGTAAGATTCAGTTCGTCATACAACAGCAGTTCTTTTACCTTTTCTACTTTATTAATAATGATAAAATGCTGGAGTGTCATTCCTTTCACTTCAGAAAAGGTATTCGCAAGATAAGTATAGTCATATCCTAATTTTTCGCTGATATAATCTGAGAAATTTTCTTTTGGAAGTTCATCTGAATAATGAATCATTCCGATCACGACATTCTTTATTTTCTCTATCAGGATACTTTTTTTATCATCTAATACCTCAAGCCCTGTTTTAAGTAAATTTTCTTTCAGAATTTGTCTTTGTTCTGAGCTAATATCATCCAACAATTCTACTGTTCCCAAATCGACGACAGCATTTTTAATGCCCAGTTTTTCCAATTCCTGATGGACAACCATTTTGCAGCGCAAACTTACCATATATTTTATATACAACTTCATATCCCTTACGATTTACCCGTCAATTATTTCATTAACAGCCATTTATCCAAAGTTAGTCTATTAAATTGGAAATATCTATGATTTATACAACAAATTAAAAGACAATTGCAAAGCTTTCCTTTTTTAATGATTGAAATTTACAGGTAACAAAAAATATTTTCACAATGTCAAAAGAAAAAGACGGAAAAAAGAAATCAGATAAGACTCCACCCGCAAAATCCGCAAAAGAGAAACGGGAGGATAAAATGAGTAAACGAAGAGAAAGGGAACAAGAAGCCCGAAATAACGTAAACTGATTGGTATCTGTAAAACGAGACGGAATTATACTTAGAAAAACAACTTTAGACTTTGAGAGTGAGGGTGTTTTAAACCCTGCTGTCATTCAGGATAGCGGAAAAATACACTTATTCTACAGGGCTGTTGCCAGGAATAATTTCTCCAGTATCGGATACTGCATATTATCAGATTATAAGACCATAGAAATAAGATTGAGCAGTCCGGTGATCATTCCTGAGTTTGAATATGAAAAACATGGGGTTGAAGATCCAAGAATCGTAAAAATCGATCATTTATTTTATATTACCTATACAAGTTATGATGGGGTTAACGCATTGGGAACACTTGCCGTATCAGAGGATCTTACTTCATGGCAAAAACAGGGGATAATTGTTCCCAAAATTCCATATAACAAGTTTAGATTTTTATCGGAGTCCCAAGGTGAAATAGGAGAAAAATACAAACGTTTCAACAAACTCCCGTCTGCTCATAAAAAAGATAAAGAGATCTTTCTTTGGGACAAAAATGTCATATTTTTCCCAAGAAGAATTAACGGTAAGCTTTATTTTCTTCATCGCATAAGACCTGATATCCAAATTGCAGGTATAGAAAGCATTGAAGATCTGAATCCTGATTTCTGGAAAGATTACTTCCTTCATTTTAAAGAACATATTTTATTAGCTCCTCAATACGAGCATGAAGTAAGCTATATCGGCGGAGGATGTCCCCCTGTAGAAACCAAGGATGGATGGCTTTTGATATACCATGGGGTACATGATACCATTGAAGGGTATGTTTACAGCGCATGTGCTGCCTTACTGGATCTTAATAATCCCGAAAAGGAAATTTCAAGGCTTCCTTACCCTCTTTTCAAACCAGAAGAAGAATGGGAACAGAAGGGAGAAGTAAACAATGTCTGCTTCCCTACCGGAGCCATCGTAGAAGGAGATACACTCCATGTTTACTATGGAGCAGCAGATCAAAGAATTGCTGTTGCTTCTTTAAGTATTTCAGAATTACTGAAAGAATTACTACGGTACACACCATAACTGACTATTCAATATAGGATGTCAGACTTTAAAACAGATATCATCATGAATAAAAATATAAAATCAGACGTGGAGGAAAAGACAAAAAGACGATCTGTACAAAGTAATAAAAACACATTTTATCATAAACCTGAAATTATCTTTATAAGTACTTTTCCTCCTAAGGTGTGCGGTATTGCAACATACTGTCAGGATTTGATACAATCCCTTAAGTTAAAATTCAGAGAATCATTTAGCATCATTACCTGCCCGATGGAAACTGAGGATGAGCATTATCAATATGAAGCAGATCCAGCATATCGCTTAAATACATCCGATGCCATATCTTACTTGGAGCTGGCTGATAAAATCAACAAAAATGACAGGATTCAACTGGTTATGCTCCAGCATGAATTTGGATTTTTCAACGAAACCCAAGACGGATTACTCCTTTTCCTTCAAAATTTACAGAAAGACCTCATCATTACTTTTCACACTGTTCTTCCGAAACCTGATCCCAAATTAAAAGAAAAGGTAAAAGAAATCAGCAGTTTCGTAAAATCTATTATTGTCATGACCGGTATTTCTGCGGATATCCTTACCAATGATTATGATATTTCATCTGATAAAATTAAAGTGATACCCCACGGTACCCATTTGCTGCCATTTATCGATAAAATTTCACTGAAAACAAAATACGGACTTAAAGATAAAAAGGTACTTTCAACATTTGGTTTACTGGGTGCTGGGAAAAATATTGAAACCACTTTAGAAGCTCTGCCTGAAATCGTTTCCCAAAATCCGGATGTAATGTTCCTGATTATCGGAAAGACCCATCCCGGAATCATTAAATATGAAGGAGAGAAGTACCGTGATTTTTTACAGGATACTATTAAGAGGCTTCATCTGGAAAAACATACGTACTTTATCAACCAATATCTACCTTTGAATGAGTTGCTAGATTATCTTCAGCTTACCAATATCTATCTTTTCACTTCAAAAGACAGAAATCAGGCAGTAAGCGGTACTTTTTCCTATGCCATCAGCTGTGGATGCCCTATTGTTTCCACCCCTATTCCTCATGCTTTGGAAGTCTTAAATGAAGACCTGGGAATCATTATTGATTTTGAAGCTCCGGAACAGCTTACTGCTGCCGTGAATACATTATTGAAAAATGAAACCGCACAGAAAAAATTACGATCAAATAGTCTGGAAAAAATGGCTCCCACAGCCTGGGAGAATTCTTCTATTTCACACGCCTTATTATTTCAACAATACAACAAAGACAAAATGACATTACACTATACATTCCCGATTATCAATCTTAGCCATATCAAAAATATGACAACGGATTTTGGAATGATCCAATTTTCTAAAATCAACAAACCTGATATCAATTCCGGGTATACTTTGGACGATAATGCCCGTGCTTTGATTGTAGTCTGCAGACATTATGAAGTAAGCAGAGATGAACCTGATCTTGACTTAATCTCAACCTACCTGAATGTAATAAAGTTTTGTCAACAAACAGATGGTAGTTTTCTAAACTATGTAAATAAAGACAAGGAATTTGCGCAACAAAACTACGAAACCAACCTTGAAGACTCCAATGGCAGGGCAATCTGGGCATTGGGATACCTTCTTTCTACAAAAGCAATCTTACCACGACTGTTTTCTGATGAAGCAGAGTCCATCATTGAAAAATGTCTTCCGTCTATTGATAAAATTCATTCTACCCGTGCAATGGCTTTTATTATAAAGGGATTGCATTATCAAAACTCTGAAAACAATATTCCATTATTGAAAAAGCTGGCTAACAGACTGGTAAAAATGTATCAGCATGAGAAACATAAAGACTGGCATTGGTTTGAAAGCTATCTTACTTACGGAAACAGCGTACTCCCTGAAGCTTTATTGTGTGCGTGGATTACAACCCAGGACGAAATGTATAAACAGGTTGCCAATGAATCATTCAAGTTTTTGCTTTCTAAAACATTTAGTAAGGGAGGCATTAAAGTAATATCTAACAAAGGATGGCTGCAGAAAGAAACGATTAATAGTCCTGAACCAATTGGTGGTGAACAGCCTATTGACGTTGCTTATACCATACTAACCTTATCTACATTCTACAAGGTTTTTAATGATGAAAAATATTTGCAGATGATGAGGAATGCTTTTAGTTGGTTTTTAGGAAAGAATCATTTGCATCAGATTATTTATAACCCTGCAACAGGTGGATGTTATGATGGGCTTGAAGAGAAAAATGTTAATCTTAATCAGGGAGCAGAATCCACGGTAAGCTACCTCATGGCAAGGCTTTGTTTTAAAAAGTAATAGCATAATTAATGTTGTAATCCAGTGTAATGAAAATAAGTATAGCATTCATGACAATAGCCTGCAAAGTATTAGTTTACTGGTAATTCCAACCAACAGTCAAACTTCTGATCAAACACTGATGTTGGTCATTTATCCACAGAAATGACATATTAAAAAGTTATTCATAAAAAAAACTCCCTAAGAAGAGTTAAAATAACTGTATTAATTCTACTGCAAATACGACAAAAATAAATAGAATCGTATGACTTGCAGCATATAAATGTAATTGATTAACACCTACATTTACTGTTCATAATAGTTGTACATTCTCATTAGTACAATTGACTCTCCCCTAAAAAGGAGGGTTTTTGTTATATAATCTACTATAGGGCATTAGGGAGGCTAATAAGACTTTCATATAGGAAATCATAATTACTAACTGAGGTGCACAATTAGCAATAATTATGAAAAACCACAGGTAGCCAAAAGAAATCAGCCAATTATTTATTATTATCCAAGAATCCAGTTGTAATAAAAAAGTTATCGAGTAGAAAGTAACCGTTAGTTTGAAAATTCCAGAAAGATATCCAAAACTGCCGAACTCTTATTAAAAAGCTTAGTACAAGACATAAAAATCTTATAATGAAATAGATGATTTAACAATTACAAAGGGGCTCTGCCGTACAGGAAACAACAAAATATAACATTATAGCTTTCAAAGACCATCAAAGCAAAATAAAACAAGTATCGGTATCCCAAAGAAATGTGAGTTTTAATATAAAGCTATAATGGGAAGAATAATAAAAGTATAACAATGTTTATGTTTATTGAATAGTATAATTATATACTGTATCTTCACTAAGATATAAATAAAGTCTTATTTTAAATATTCCGAAAAATGTTTTTTTCAGGATATAAACACGCTCTATTGTATGTAGTTTTTGTAATTGATAATCAGTAAGAAAACATTCTATCTCATCCATCTTTTTTCCAATTAACTGATCTTCTGATATAATATTCTGACTTTTATCTTGGAAGTAATATTTTTTACTGGTCATATCGATACATAATTTTTATTGCAAAATCTTTTTATTATTTTCTGAGTACTTTTTTTCAAACTTAATTTCCGACGGTGGTTAATTATAAGAACGGTTTGTTTGGTAAGGAAAAATTATTTCCCTGAGTCTTCAAAAGCTTTTTGTGGATTCAGTTGATGAAATATATTCTATATCAACCACCATATCATATAAACTAAAAATGCTGTTTCTGTACATATCAAGCTATATAATGCATTGCTTAAATAGGTTTATGGTACAATTGTAATAAAAAGATAAATTAAAAATATAGCAATCAGTACAATCCCCTGCATGATATTGGTTCTGCCTGTTGCCAGTGAAACAGTAATAATAAAAAGGGAGAGCCCTAAAAGTATTGTTGATTTAATATCTATTCCTAATGTCATTCTTATACCGGTTATTACTGATATGATAGCTATAGCAGGAATACTGAGTCCGATACTGGCCAAAGCAGAACCAAAAGCCAGATTTAATGAGGTTTGGATCTGATCACTTTTTGCAGCCCTAAATGCAGCCAACCCTTCAGGAAGAAGAACAATACCAGCAATAATAATACCTACAAGAGATTTGGGGGCTCCCGCGGAAACCACTATATGCTCAACATCCCTTGAAAGAAGCTTTGCCAGCAAAACGACAATTCCCAGGGATAAAAGTAACAATATACAACTGATATACAATTGTTTTCGCGAAATCATTTCATAATTACTTTGAACAGGCTGATTTTTGGATAGTTTGTTCTCTGGAGAAATGAAAAAGCTTTGATGTCTAAACGTTTGGATCATAGTAAATCCAAGATAAAGCCCTAAAGAAATTAAGGCAATAAAAAGCAATTGAAAGGAGGTATATTCACCTCCGAGATGACTTACCGTATAATTAGGGAGAATGAGCACAAAAATAATCACAGAGGTAAGCGTAATGAGTGCCGTACTTACCCCCTGTAGTGTAAAGCTTTGTTCCCTATATCTTAACGAACCTATCACAATACAGCTTCCAATGATTCCGGTAAGGATTATCATTACGGCAGCAAAAACCGTATCTCTGGCAAGGGTAATGGTTTCTAAGCCTTTTGCTCCCATCATAATAGAAATAATAAGTCCTACTTCTATGACCGTAATGGCAAATGCCAGAAGCAAAGTTCCAAATGGCTCTCCCAAACGATGGGCAATAACTTCGGAATGATACACCGCTGCCAAAACACTTCCCATCAAAAATAAAGCAAGAATCACAGAGTAATACCCTGATGAAAAAACAAAATTGCCAACATAAGATAACCACGCCAGAATAGGAACCAAAAACGTCCACATCCATAAATATTTTTTTATATACATAAAAGCATTAATAATTTTTACAATTGAATTGTCCTTTGGAGAAAATCACAAGATTTATATTCTCTTTTTCAAAACAGTTTCTATAAATGATTTGAAGCAGACTAAAGAGGTTATACTGGAAATATCAAATAATGAAAAAGTGAATAGATCGGAACTTAGGGTCCGGATCATCAGTTCAATGTAGTGAATCAGCAAGATACGATTAATTAATCACTTATTAGGAATTATATAGTAGTATTTTAGGTTTGCAATCATGTCTTAAGGCCCAATAATCTCCATTACTTCATGAATAGTAATCAAAACCACTGTTTTTATGATCACCCGTCTTACAGATGCTTAAAAATAAACTGGAATTTTGCAAAAGTGTGATATGTGCAACATTAAAGAAACAATCTGTAATATAATAGATTATTAAACACCCAACTTTGTATTGTAGCAATGAAGTTACATTAAAATCCACCTTATGGACACAAACCACAACAAAGACAATCAATCTTTTAAAATTCCAGGAGACTGGGATGTGCAATCAAAACAATTAAAAGAAAAATTTTCAACATTAACGGACCACGATCTGAAGCTTGAAGAAGGGAAAGAAAGGGAAATGCTGGAAAGAATCGGAAACAGATTAAGAAAAAACCGTGAAGAAGTTCTCAATATTATCAAAGGAATCAATCTTTCATAAATTGTTTTCAAGGACAGTTAAAGCCAATGAAAAGACATATTTGTCAAAAGTTTTAACTGGAAAAAGGGATGGAATATTAGACAGTTCTGTCCCTTTTATTTACAATACCATCTGCACATTTTATGTTTAAACCCATTGCGATGAATCATAGGGAACTTGAAAAATCAAAAGTATATATTACCAGCCAGATTGTAGATTACATTCCAAATTCTGTTGTCACCAAAAAAATACTGGAAAAGCTGACCGGCAATATCAGTGTTTTATCTTTTGATGACAAAGAAGGGTTATCTGAAAAGATCTCTCCTTTTGATGCTGTTGCACAGATCATTGAAGGTAAAGCAGAAATCATTATAGACGGAGCTTCTTATTTTATGGAAGAGGGTGAATGCATTATCATTCCTGCCCATAGATCTCATTCTATAAAAGGAAATAAACGCTTTAAGATGATCGTAACGATAATAAAAAGCGGCTATGAATAATCTGAATATACTTTCAGGCAGCATGTACTCATTACCATCAGAACGTATCTTATCCAGAAGATGGATCAGCAGAAAAATAAAAGGTAAGCTGTCTTAATGAACCTCAACCTAAATTTTTTATCTTATTAAATATTATTGAAATGAAAACAATACACCTCTTTCGGTTTAACGATTCTATTTTCCGTAAAATTCCTTTCTTCAAAGAAGAGCATAGGTTGAAAACCGATGTAATGGAAATTGATTTAATGAATATTGAAATAGTAACTGAATATATCGTGAAAACTCATGATGACTTTAGTTTTGACAATACATCAGGAAATGATCTTTTATCAATGTGCAAAAAAGCTCAAAAAACAATTGAACATTATTTTGTGATAAAACTGGATCACTATGATTTTATATGAAAAAGTTATTTAATCAAATGTTAGTATCATAATCCAAAAAGTAAGATATTGGAGGCTTCCCGTATTTTAATTTTTTTAATCTGGCTTCCTATTATAAAAAATGATATAGAAAAATTACATCCCCTGTATAGGCGGGTTTCGCATGATTCTTTATAAGAAGTTTAGCTTCCACTACTACTTTTATAGTTCCTCTGAGATCTGTCACCGATTTCACAGTGGCCTGTAGTTTTACGTCAGTCTCTACAGGAACAGCCTGGCCAAATTTAAGGTTCTCAATCCCATAATTGATTTCCATTTTTACATTTCTCACCTCAGCAATTTGTTTCCAGAGATAAGGGATCAGCGATAAAAGCAAATAGCCATGAGCAATTGTAGATTTGAACGGGCCTTCTTTTTCAGCTCTTTCTTTATTAATATGGATCCACTGGTCATCTAAGGTTGCCTCAGCAAACCTGTTGATCTGCTTCTGATCTATGGTATGCCAATCAGAAAACCCGACCATTTGTCCTTCGAAAGCCTTATACTCTCTAAAATTGTTAATTATAATCATGTTTGTCTGTCTTTTTTATTTAGACTGATTGAAATTCTTCCTTGAAAAACCTCTCACGTCGATGTGAGAGGTAAATGAACATAATGGAAAATAAAAAGTAATTTAACTTACACCAATGTTCTTTCAAACAATATACTCAAATTCCAAAGATTACTGGACTTTGAATTGTAAAAAAATATAAAAATATAATACTGAAATTGAAAATAATATTTATTTCAAACAGATGATATTAAAGCTTAATTATGCCAGTTTTACATTAACCGCATTTAAACCTTTATCACTCTTTTGTACATCGAAAACGACTTTATCATTTTCACGGATTGATCTTGAGTCTAATCCTGAAGAATGTACAAATATATCTTTACTCCCGTCTGTAGGAGAAATAAATCCGAAGCCTTTTGCTTCATTGAAAAATTTTACTGTGCCTTGTTGCATTGTAATTATTATTAAAAAATTATTTATTGTTTTCTGTAAACTCTACAGATTTTATTTATAAAATGATCTGACCGGCATTGTGAATCCTATCAGTTTTTGAATATTTTTAAGATCTAAGCGCTCATCGGTATCGCAAAATGAAATAGCAGTACCTTCCGTTCCTGCCCTTCCGGTTCTTCCGATCCTGTGGACATATGTTTCCGGAATATTGGGAAGCTCATAGTTTACTACATGAGGAAGATCATCAATATCAATTCCTCTGGCGGCAATATCTGTAGCTATCAATACTTTAATCTTACTGCTTTTAAAATCATCAAGTGCATTCTGTCTTGCGGTCTGAGATTTGTTCCCATGAATCGCTGCAGCAAAAATCCCTACTCCTTCCAATTGCTGTACCAGCTTATTGGCAATATACTTAGTACGGGTAAAAACCAGTGAACGCCTCATATTTTCATTTTGCAATAAATCAATCAACAAACCCGTCTTATCTCTTTTTTCCACAAAATAAACGGATTGTTTCACCGTTTGTGCGGTTGAAGATACCGGAGTTACAGTAACCTTTACCGGATTATTCAGAATTGTTTCCGCAAATTTTCTTATACCTGAAGGCATTGTGGCCGAAAAAAATAAGGTCTGCCTTTTCTGGGGAATCAGCTTTAAAACTTTTTTGACATCATTGATAAACCCCATGTCAAGCATTCTGTCTGCTTCATCCAAAACAAATATTTCTATTTTAGAAAGATCAATATGTCTTTGATTAACCAAATCCAGTAATCTGCCGGGTGTAGCCACCAGAATATCTACTCTTTTCCTAAGAGCCGCAAGCTGACCACCTGCTGAAACTCCTCCATAAATAGAAAGCTGTGATAAAGGTAAATATTTGCTGTACACAGCAAAATTCTCTTCAATCTGTATTGCCAATTCGCGGGTCGGTGTAAGTATTAATGTTCTGATCTCTTTATGATCAGGGGTATATTTTTTTAACAGCTGAAGAATAGGCATTGCAAATGCTGCCGTTTTTCCTGTACCTGTCTGGGCACATCCTATAATATCTTTTCCTGCAAGAATATGGGGTATTGCTGTATACTGTATTTCAGTTGGCTTAGAATACCCTGCTTCTGTTACAGCACGGATAATAGCATTGATTAAATTTAAACTTTTGAAACTCATCATAATGTTCGGTCTTCCTGATATTTTGTAAGCAAATTCCCTTTTCAGAATTTGAATTGGTGTATCATAATGATGAACAAAGAAATTCTTTTCTTTTCATCATTCTACTTGCTTAACTTCCGATAAATACCTGTGTAGTATTCATGAGCCTGCAATAACGTATCATTCTAGGATGAAAAGACTTATGGAGTGTTTTTCACATTCGAAACCCGATTGATAATTGGGTGACTGAAAAAGCAAAAACTGAAAGAAAAAATGGTGAGTTTAAACTATTACAGAATGGCAAAGGCAGAAACCTGTTTTATAAATGCATTGCAAATATACAACAAAACAATTAGGCAACAGTAAATTTAATTAACTGATTATCAAAAATATATTCGTACCTTACGCACATAAACTGAATTGTTTGCCTTTGCGGATGATTTTAAATTTTACTCCCATGCAAACTTCATTTCCCATAACTCATCCCCATTCCCAAACTACCGATCTGCATTCAACTCCGCAGGTGACAATTGCTTACTTTATTATGATCCATCATAAACCTGATGCATTTAAAGAGATGTTTCAGAAAATTTATACAAGGGATCAGTTTTACCTTATTCATATCGACCGGAAAGCAAAAGCGGAATTTACAGAAGAAATACAATTATATTTAATACACTTCCCCAATGTGTATATTCTGGAAAGCATGAATATTGTGTCTGGAGGATTTAGTATGATCCAGGCTGAACTTAATGCAATGGAATATCTTTTGAATGTAAGTCATGACTGGGATTATTTTATCAACCTGAGTGGTGAAGACTCCCCACTCAAGTCACAAAATATTATACGTCAATTTCTTACCGTTAATAACGGAAGAAATTATCTTTTTTATTATGACCAGAAATTTTACAGGCCTGATACACTGCAAAGGATACAAAATCATTTTACAGAGCTGACCCATAAAATATCTTCATTTATTTATAAAAGAGAATTTATGAAGGAAGTTATACCTTATATTGGTGGGAAATGGTT
Organism: Chryseobacterium gleum; assembly: GCF_900636535.1. Classification (NCBI taxonomy): domain Bacteria; kingdom Pseudomonadati; phylum Bacteroidota; class Flavobacteriia; order Flavobacteriales; family Weeksellaceae; genus Chryseobacterium; species Chryseobacterium gleum. Next base: position 5,213,364 of record NZ_LR134289.1, on the reverse strand, counting down.
TATCCTTACAAGAGAAACCTGTGTATTTTTAACCAATAATAAAAGGGTAATGGATTTTGAAGATTATTACCTTCACACTCTTTTACCAGCTGAATCATTTTTCCAGACAGTACTCCTCAATACAGCCTTTAGTGATATTATTGTGAATGATGATAAAAGAGCAGTCATTGAAAAAACTTTTTTTAGTAAAGACCAATATGCTGACAACTTCATCGAAACTCTGAAATCCTCCAATAACCTTTTCATTAGAAAAATAGATGATAAAACAAATAAAAATATTCTAAAATATATTAATGACACTTATCTTCTTCCTTTACCTGAAATTAATGAAGTTGAAAGAGAACTTAAGAGAAATGATCACGACGACAAATGGTCATAAGAAAACTTTGTACACTTGTAAATAAATTAGAGACTGTACACAAGGTAGTTTCATATGAATAATTAAAATAAAAATTAATGCTGATAAAAGAGGAGCTTTTGATGAACTATGGAGCTAAAATTGTAAATTTTACAAAGGGAAAATATGTATTTAAAGAAAATGATGACGTAATCTCTTATTTTCAAATTTCAACAGGAACTGTGAAGATTGTCAGTGAGAAAAAAGCGGGTCGTGAATTTATTCACAACATTTCTATTCAAGGTGATTGTCTAGGAGCACTTTTCCTGTTCTTAAAACATCCATATTCTGTAAGTGCCATTGCAATGGAGAATTCTAGGATAATCAAATTGGAAAAATTGGGCTTTGATTTAATGCTAAAAGATAATCCCAAAATACTGTTAGATTTATACAAATATACCGCAGAAAATATGCATTATACCTACCTGATGAAAGGATTTGCATCAGAAAGCCCGTCCGAAAAAATAATGAATCTATTCAATTACTTAAAAAAATCAAAACCTCCGACTGATTCTTATCAAGTATTTCTCACCAGACAGCAAATTGCATCACTAACAGGATTAAGAGTGGAAACTGTTATAAGAACAATTAAAAAACTGCAAAATCTAGGAATACTCTTGGTTATCAATCGCAAAATATTTTATTAGTCTATATATTACTACTATTTTATAATTGGTAACCAAACAATACATAAAATATTTGAGAAAACACATCAATGCAGCGCCCTCTGTCAATTTACCTCACAACGGTAGAGCAAAAACACCACCTACTTTAAACACCTGAATAAGCTTGTCAATATCAAATAGAGGATTATCTAATTCTATTATCTTTTCTAAATTCCCACCAAATTTTTCGAGATCTCTTCGTTTATGGTTCAAGAACGAAACAGCCAAATAAACAGTTATTATTCCAACAGTAATTAATAGTTAGCTTTCAGCAGATTAAGACTTTCATTACAAAAGTGCTGATTTCAAAGAGCTCATGATTCTACGATAAAACATATAATAACTGAAAACCAATTAATTAAAATTACAAACCATGGAGATTTGAAAATTTAGGATTCGATGACCTAGCAGGATCCGAAAATCAAAATTTAGAGAGAAAGCAGATTTCTATTCCTTTAAATTGTATGATTTATACAAAAATAAATAAGAAGTAAGTGTATCGCAACTAGATGATGTGGGTTAAGAATCGTTTAAACGAAAACCCTTCCTGATAGAGATACAGAAAAATTTCATAAAAAAGACCGTTTTCACGAGTTGTGAGACGGCCTCTAAAATTTCTAAGAACGACGAAAAATGCCGGGTACTAAGCAAGATATTTATTAAAAAACGGAACTATCTCTTCCAATGCTCTTTTCGTAGATTCTTCTCCATCATATAAATCATAATGGCTTGCTCCCTGAACAACCTGAATGCTCTTTTGCTTTGATGCCGACTTTTTAAACAGCTCAAAACCATCCCTGTATGAACCAAAAGCGCCTACTTTATCGCCAATCACTATGTGAAGTGGCTGTGTAAGCAATAAGTCTGCTAAATGGAAAGCATCAAAAGCCATTGCTTTGTCCAAACTATCCACACGTAAATGATTGGGTGAGTTCGGATGCTGTCCTCTTGGTGTCTGATAGTAGTCTACAGCTTCAATGATGTCAACATCGTTCATTCCTGCGGCTATTCTGTCTTCCTGTGAATTTGGTCTGTAGACTGTAATAGCAGGTTCAGCTCCTCTTGCCTGAGCGGTGCGTTGCCTTGCAATTCCCTCCAGGGTTCTGATAGCTGCATCAGCTGTAAAATCTCCTTCACGAAGCAAGCGCCCATAGTTTGCACCCACAACCGTTACTACGGCTTTAAAGCGTCTTTCCGTCATTGCAGCATTAACAGCATATCCGCCTCCGCCACAAACTCCCAAAACACCTATTTTTTCTTCATCTACATAATCCAATGTAGTCAGAAAGTCTGTAGCACAACGAAAATCTTCTACACGGATAGCGGGGTCTTCTAAGAACCTTACTTCGCCACCGCTTTCTCCCTGGTTAGAGGCATCAAAAGCCAGCGTAATAAAACCTGCTTCTGCCAATGCTTTTCCATAAATGTTTCCGGCTGTCTGCTCTTTACAACTGCTGATAGGATGCGCACAAACAATCGCCGGATATTTTTTAGTTTCATCAAAGTCTTTAGGGAATTGCAGGATACCTGCTACATCCCAATTTCTGTTTTTGAATTTTACTGCTTTCATTAGAATTTATCTTTAATAAGTTATTGAACAGTACAAAGATATTCTGACTTAGAAGCTCCATACTTAAAGTAATTACGGGAAGACTTTAACTATTTACTGATTTCGGAAAACACTTGGAGAAATACCTGTTTCCTTTTTGAAAAACGTAGCGAAATAGGAAGGATATTCAAACCCTAAACTAAAAGCTATCTCACTTATGCTTAATGAGGTTGTCCGTAATTTGTTCTTCGCAATCTGTATGAGCAGCTGATGTATATGTTCCTGTGGCGAGCGACCTGTGTAGTGCTTAATGAGGTCGCCAAAATAGTTAGAAGACAGATTAGCTATATCTGAAAAGTAGGAAACTGAGGGCATTTTCAGGGCATTCTGTTCATTGTCATAATATGCTTCGAGATTTTTGTAAAAATCAGATACAGTAGTATTGTATAATTCCTCTCGTGTATCAAACTGCCTGCTGTAAAATTTTTGGATATAGGAAAGAATAAGCGAAGCATAAGAAATTACAATATCTTTTGAAAAATTCTCATTGCCCTCAAACTCTTTCAGTGCCTTTCGAAAAAGGTCGGTAATGGTTTTCTCTTCTTCTTTCGTGATAAAAAGTCCTTCGTGATTGCCGTAATAAGTAAAACTGTATTCTTTGGCAATCTTCCTGAATAGTCCAGCATCAATCAAAATATGATACCCTGAAATTTGATGCTCTATATCCCATTGCAAAAAATCTCCGGGTTGGTCGAGATAGACAAAGGCATCCGCCTGGTCGAATATTGTCTGACCAAAATTCTTGTCTTTATCAAAGTTTAACTTGATTGCCAAAAAATAGAAGTCAAGCTCAATAGGAGCCGATTTTCTACGCATCTCCTTTTGCTTATGATATTCAACCAAATGGATGTGATTGTTCTTAAAACCGCTGATATTGGTATATTCAAGAAACTCTTTTATATTGTACCTTTTCTTCAAATGATTATCAATTGTAAAATACAAATTTAAAAATTAAGTGAGTTACAGGCTTTAAACTTTTACTGAAATATTTTTGATTTTTACAGATACATACAAATATTCAATGTGTAATAAAACAAGGCTTTTCAACGTTAGCTAAAGCACAAATCTACTTTCTGTTCTATTTTAAACTTCTTTCGGTTATATTCCGTATTACTTCCAGCCTTTTTTAACAGCCATTATTAAGAGCTTAGCGAATTGACTTTGAAAATCCCTCTTGAACGTCGCCGAGTTATAAATCAGGGACATTATGATTTTTGTAATACTTGTTTAATTTGGCTCAGTCGAACCAAATCATCAATAAAAGTGTTTGAAGATACGCTCGTCTTGGTCACATTAAAGGATTATTTAATTCTACAATTCTTTCTAAATCTTCCACTAAATGTTTCGATATCTCTTCGTTTATGTGTACAAAAAACCTCTGAAATCATTTGATTCTCAGAGGTTTTTATTTTTTAGTAAGTTAAAAAATTCCCTAATTCACAAAAGTTCAATCATAGCAGATATAGGGTCATTTCATACTCAATTAAAAAAAGAAAACTTTAATTCTCTTCTGTATCCGAAAATCCCTGAATTCTTTTAATAATCAATTTTCTTAACCGATCCTCGTGCTGATCACCCCACTGTCCCAAAGCACCTATGACAGGAATTACACTTTCACCAAAATCAGTCAAGCTATATTCTACTTTGGGAGGAACAACGGGATAAATTTTCTTTGTAACCAGCTCATGGTCTTCCAGTTCTTTTAGCTGGATGTTTAAAACCCTTCGTGATGCATCCGGAATCTTACGCTGCAATTCACTTGGTCTTTTATGCCCCTGATAAATAAACCAAAGCAGGCGTATCTTCCATTTGCCGTAAAGTACTTCACCAATCAGATCAAGACCGCAGTTTAAGTTCGGAATTATTTTTCTCTCGTACATAATGTAAAATTAAGCGTATGTTCCCATTTGCACAATAGGGGAATAATTTATCCCTATATGAATCGTAATTCCGTACTTGTCCGAACTGCTTTTATACCTCAATTTTGTCCTATAAATAATTCTTAAAAATGGAACAATTTAATTACAACAATGAGTTATCAGGCAAAATTGCTTTGGTAACAGGAGGTACAAAAGGCGCTGGAAAGTCAATAGCAGAAAGACTTCAACAGGCTGGCGCAACAGTTATTATTACCGCAAGAAATGCACCTGAGCAGGAAAACAGCAATCTGCATTTCATTGCTTCCGACCTGAGCACAGCAGCGGGATCCCAAAAAGTAGTCAGTGAAGTGCTTACAAACTACGGAAGGCTGGATATCCTGGTTAACAACCTTGGTTCTTCATCAACGCCAGCCGGTGGATTCTCTGTATTAAGTGATGAAGACTGGGAGTCAACCCTACAGGCAAATTTACTCGCTCCGGTTCGGCTGGACCGGGGATTTTTACCACAGATGATTGAACGAAAAAGTGGTGTTATCATTCACATCGCATCAATTCAGGGTAAATTGCCTCTTTATGATTCTACTTTGCCTTACGCAGCTGCAAAAGCAGCACTGAGAAACTACAGTAAAAGCTTATCAAATGAAGTTACTCCTAAAGGCGTCCGGGTACTGACTGTTTCACCAGGCTGGATCAATACGACAGCTTCGGAAGCATGGCTGGGAGAAATTGCAAGAAACGCGAACAGTACTATAGAAGAAGCGCAACAGGGCGTAATGGACGCATTGGGTGGAATACCTTTTGGAAGACCTGCCGAGCCTGAAGAAATAGCTGAATTCGTCGGCTTCCTTGTTTCACCAAGAGCCAGCTATTTAACAGGAACTGAATATGTAATCGATGGTGGAACAGTACCAACAATTTAATTATCTCTAAAAAAAGAAAATATGAATTTACCAAACGTAATCGCAAAGCTGATAAAAGCACAAAACAATTTCGATAGCGCTGCTTATGCCCAATATTTTACAGAAACAGCCATAGTTTTCGATGAAGGCAAAACCCATAAGGGAAAAATAGAAATTGAAAAGTGGATTGACAAATCCAATAAGGAATATAAAGCCACGATGGAGCCGCTGGATTATAACGAAAGAGAAAATATACTGTCAGCGGAAATTTCAGGATCATTTCCGGGCAGTCCGATTATTTTAAAATTTCATTTTGATATTACTGACGGAAAAATTCAGCAGTTAAAAGTGACAGATTAAGAGAGAATCTGTATCAAAAAAAAGAGTCCGTTTTACAAATTGTGGGACGGACTCTTTTTTAACTTAAATATGAATTAAGCAATATCAGTATTTCCTATCCGACCTTTCCTTCTGCAAATCGAATATTCTTTGACGTATGTTAATCAGGAAACCAGAAACAGATAAAATTCAAAAGTTTTTAAGCCCAGGAAAATGTCATCCGTTTACAGGCACGGACTTCATCAGAAAACGGCTACTTTTTGCGCTTATACCGCAATTGTATCAATCCGGTTTCAAATGTTTTTGAAGTCATAAATTCAAGTGCCTGTTCAGGCCGGCCATCTTTAAAAAGCTTTGTTCCGCTGCCTAATAAGACCGGAATTACGGAAATAATAAACTCGTCTATCAGTTCATTCTTCAACAATTCATTTATTATTTCCGCACCACCGTCACAATATATATTCTTCCCTTCTCCGGATTTTAGACCATTAACCAATTCTGTAATATCTCCTGTATAGAAAGTTGTCCTGCCTTCTTTCGGCCTTGCTGTTCTTGTGATAACATAAATATCCCGCTGTCCGTTGTCGTAATGGGATGAGCCGATTTCTTTAAGTACATAATCATAGGTTTTTCTCCCTATAATAATAGTATCGATTCCGGCCGTAAAGTCCGCATAGCCGTAATCCTCGCCTTCTTTTTCAACTATTTTCAGAAAGCTCAGGTCATCATTGGATTTTGCAATGTAGCCATCTAAGCTCATCGCAATGAAAAGTGATAATTTTCGCATAGATTTTAATTTACTATTGAAGCAAATTTACTTCTATAAAAGGTTCTGTACTTTGTAAAAATGCGACACATTAAAGCAATGAGGGGACAAGTCCGGTATTCCGCTTGATTTCATTGGTGAGATGCGAATGATCATAGTAACCGCATTCAAACGCTATTTCCAATAAGCTCCGGTTTTGATCTGAATTTTTGATCAAACTCATAGTATACTGAAATCTTATTATATTTGAATATTCCTTGGGTGATAATCCGATCAGTTTTTTAAAATTCCGTTCCAGTTGTCTTACCGTCGTACAATGTATTTTGGCCAGCTCGTTAACACTTATATTTCCATTGGTTGAATGTATATGATTAAGTACTTTCTTCAGCTGGATATTTTTATTTTTAAGCCTCGAGGAAAAGAACTGGTCAAAATAAAGGAAAGGATTGTCAGATGTTTTATCAACATCAAAGGAATTGACCTTTTCAAATTCAACAGTAGCATTTGTCAATTCATTTTGTGACGCATAGCTGTAAAAATTTGCAAAAGTCGCAGGCTTCAGACATACTCCTGCTAAATGGGTTTCGATGTCTATAAAACTGTCTTTAAAAGAATTCATGGCACCCACCACATAAGTCTTTTCAGATTCCATTGTAAATAAACCGTTATCCGTTAAACATTTATCTCCCAAATTGATAAGTACACCAGCGCAGCCATCAGGGAAAACTCTCTCCCACGGCCTCTCTATTTCATTTCCTTTCAATTCCCAATAGAAATGAATAAAAGGCTCCAATTCCTTGCAAGGCTTCTTTTTTTTGTACTGCATGTTTTTTCTTCAGTATTGTTTTGCAAATTTATCTTACTGTGCAGGAATTAAAGACATTACGAAACACTAACCCCGAAAATACGCCCCACCAATGCTGTAATTCCCATGGCAACAGTTCCCCAGAAACAAATCCTCAATACTGCGATTTTAATATTTGAACCTCCGGCTCTCGCAGAGATTGCCCCCAAAAGCATCAGAAAGATGATTGAAAATCCATATTGGAAATACACCATTTGTTTAATAGGTGCCAATAGAGAAACTGCAAACGGTAATAAAGCTCCTACCGCAAAAGAGCTGAAAGAAGCAAGTGCCGCCAGCAAAGGTTTAGCTTGTGTTATTTCGTTGATTCCCAGTTCGTCCCGGGCATGAGCTCCCAAAGCATCATGCTCTGTAAGTTCAATGGCTACCTGCATGGCTGTTTCTTTGGTGCAGCCTCTTTTTTCATAAACTTTGGCTAATTCTCTGAGCTCTATTTCCGGCATTTGTTCCAGCTCAAGCTTTTCGCGCATCAGATCTGCTTTTTCCGTATCTTCCTGAGAACTTACGGAGACATATTCACCTGCAGCCATAGACATTGCTCCGGCAATCATACCTGCAAGTGCTGCAAGGATAATAATATGCCGTTCAGGCTCTGCTGCCGCAACTCCGATAACAATACTTGTGGTGGATAATAACCCGTCGTTCGCTCCCAATACGGCAGCCCGGAGCCACCCTACCCTGTTTACATAATGTTTCTCCAGCTGATGATGCATAACTTTTTGTTTTGATAGCACGTTAAAGTTACCAAATGTTTCGTCAAGAATCGTTTTAAATTAAGGCATTTCGGATAGGGATTTTATATTTTGAAAGATGTCTTTCCGATACTGACCTTATGATAAAAATCAATACAGAATGTATAAATATTTTTTTACGAAGCATGATATTACTCCGTTTCAATATATACATTTCCCGTTTTGTATAGCTTATTTATACCTGGGGCAATTCACCTGCAGATTTTCCGGCCGGCTGTTATCCGGTATATTTTTCTCTCTGCGTTGTTTTTCAAGATCTTCATAGAATCTGTGAAGCTGACTCAGCTCATCTTCTGTAAGGTTTTCTGTTTTCGTGCCCTCTTTACGTGCAGCCATCAGTTCATCAAGCTTATGCTGAAGCGTTTTTATTTCTTTATTCTGTGTATTCCTGATAAAAAGTACAGCAAGTCCTGCAATACCTAAAAAAGCACTTCCTTTAAAATAGTCCCGCCAATCCGGCCATCTGTCTAAAATATCCTTTATCATAACTGTTATTTTAAAAATTTATTTAAAAACAAGTCATACAGATTGCTCCATATGACAGGTTTCAACATTAATCTAAATCTATGCAAACTAGAAGTTCTTACTGTTTTCAATTTAAAAATATTTTTTCCTTCTAAAATTTGTATTGTTCTTATGACTCTTTCTGCACAAAGTCGCTTATATTAAATAATTATTGTATTATACGACGATTACAGAATGCTGTAACTTGTTATTTGATAACAGATTGCCTTTCGAACCCCTTTATCATAAGCATTAATCATCTGGGAAAATATACAATCAACCCCTATTTATTATAATGTCCCGGTTTATTATCTTAATAGAATTCTGTACTGATTCCCATTTAAAAAAATTAATCCTGCTTTACAAATTCAATGACTGTAAATATGATAATTCACTTTTTTAATAGAATCTACATCATAGGTAAGTCCACCCATCTCACAAGGTTGATCTGATATCCTTTAAACTGAAAAAGTCATACTGTCAGATGACAGAATTAGTCTGCGGCCTGGAATTCTCTTTTGCAGTTAACGGCAAAAGGCCAACCAGTATAATGAATTTCATATTTAAAAATTTTATGATGTGTAGTTTCAAATGTAGTCAACCTACTCCTAACGCTTTATGACTCAGATCATAGAATTCCCTAACTGCACGTTTTCCATCGGAAAATCCGATTTTCCTATCTTTGCAGCAATGAATTTATTATATATCAACTGGGACATCAATCCCGAAATCGTCAATATCCTGGGAATTCCTATCAAATATTACGGATTACTGTTTCTTGCAGGGCTTGTTTTGAGCCTGAATATCTTAAAACGCATCTATAAAAAAGAAGGTCTCAGCACACAGGCCCATGAAGCTTTATTCTCCTATGCACTGATAGGAATTCTGGTGGGAGCCAGATTGGGGCATTGTCTTTTTTATGATTTTGATTATTATTCTCAGCATCCTCTCGAAATATTTTTACCTATCCAGAAAGGTCCGGACGGAAGCTACCACTTCACAGGATTTGCTGGTCTTGCCAGTCATGGCGGCGGTATCGGTCTGGTGATTATGCTTCTTATTTATGCAAGAAAATATGCTATCCCATTCATGACCGTTCTTGATGCGATAGCCATTGTACTTCCGTTGGCAGGTACCTTCATCAGGCTGGCCAACCTTATGAATTCTGAAATTATCGGAGTTCCTACTGATATTCCGTGGGCTTTTATATTCCGTCAGGTAGATGATCTTCCGAGACATCCGGCACAGCTTTATGAAGCGATCTCTTATTTTATTATTTTCCTTTCTGTATATTTCATTTACAGAAAGAATATCTTTAAAATCGGAAAAGGATTTTATTTTGGAATCAGTATTCTGCTGATCTTCATTATGAGAATCCTGATTGAATTTATCAAGGTAGATCAGGTAGAATTTGAGCACGGAATGATCCTTAATATGGGACAGCTTCTGAGTATTCCATTTGTTCTTCTCGGATTATTCTTTATTATTAAAAGTATATTGGAGAAAGGAAAGATTAAAACCGCTTGATTTATTATTCCTTTTACAAATAAAAACTCACTGAAAGCTGCTTTTCAGTGAGTTTCTTTTTTAATGAAATTTACAAAGTATTATCTTGTTGTATATCCACCGTTGGCAAAGATGGTCTGCCCTGTAATCCACCAGCCATCTGTCACCAGAAATTCTACTAAAGGCGCAATATCTTTAATATCTGTCAATCCTCCCAATGCTGATGCTGATTTATGATAAGCAACAGCATCGGCAGTTTCCTGCCCATAGAAGAAAGGTGTGTCCATCGGGCCGGGAGCCACTGCGGTTACAGAAATGCCTCTGGATCCAAATTCTTTGGAAGCCGCTCTTGTAAAATGCTCTACCGGTGCCTTTGCCCCTGCATAGGTGGAATACAATCCGGTGTAGGCCGCCAGCAATGAAGTGACAATCGTACAGATTTTCCCATGGTCATTCAGTTTTTTACCGGCTTCCTGCAAAAAGAAGTAAGCAGATTTTGAATTGACATTGAACATGGTATCATATTCTGCTTCTGTAGTTTCTGAAAATGGTTTTTTAAGCACCATTCCTACAGTATTGATGGCAATATCGATTCCTCCGAAACGGGTAATGGTTTCATCAAAGAACTTCGTGATATGATCTACTTTGGTAAGGTCTCCCTGGAATAAAAATGCTTCTGCTCCCAGTGCCTGTACTTCAGCCAGTGTTTTTTCGCTTTCTGCTTTTGAGCTTTCACTGTTGTAATGAATAGCCAGTTTTGCACCTTTTGCAGCAAAGTCCCTGCTTAATAATCCTCCTAAGTTTTTACCGCCTCCCGCAATTAAAACAACTTTTCCTTTTACATTTTGTGTTGACATTGTTTTTATTTTTAAATGTTAATGAGACAAAGATGGATAATAAAAACGGCCCAAGCATGGTGAAATTTTCGGGAATTTCATTTTCCGATCTCATACAGAAAAAACATTTACTTTTTTTATGTAAACAATAGTTGTTCAATAGAACGCTATTTACCAGCCAGATACATCTTGAGAGACTCTTGTTTATTTAAACACCCTGCTACAATTCGCAAACCGACGCCAATTTTAGGCATAACATTTGATACCTTCCTCCCGTATCACGCACCACCACTTCATTTTTAATATATTTTTTTATAATCCTCAGGTTTCTGGGGATTTTTTTATAAGATTTTTACCACTTTACAAATACACTTATACATACAGTATAGCGCAACCTGCAACACTATTTCTGATAATCAATCATTTAAAACCTGATTATTCATTTTATTGTTGTATATTTGTAGATAATAAACCAAGTCATTACTTTGTTTTCTGTAACGACACGAATATTTTTATTCAGTCTTTGCCTTTTGAGCAGCCATATTTTTAACTTTTATTCTTCTATTAAGAACAATACTTGTCGGAATTTTAAAGCTCTGTATGATTGGAAATATCCAGGACAGGAAACATCAGTGGGCTTTATAGGTCTCATGCAGGCCAGATTGAACCGATTAATTTATAGAAACTAAATACTAAAAATAATTTATGGCAGATTCTTTTTCTAAAAAGGAAAATTTCAAGAAAAAAATTCAAAAGCAAAAAGAAAAGGCGCTAAGACGCGAAGAACGTAAAACGAACAACAACAAAGGGAAAGACATGGAGGATGTATTCATGTATGTAGATGAATTCGGAAGATTAACTTCTACTCCCCCTGAACAAAGACAGGAAGTAAACCTAGATGATATTCAACTGGGTGCAGCTCCTATCATTGAAGAAGATCCAAGAAAAACAGGAATTGTTACGTTCCTGAGTGAAAAGGGATATGGTTTCATTACTGAAGATAACAGCAAAGAAAACATCTTTTTCCACAACAATAACTGTGCAGAGCCGGTGAAAAAAGGAAACAAAGTTTCTTTTGAAAAAGAGAAATCTCCTAAAGGATTTTCTGCTGTTGAAATACAGCTTGTTAAATAATACGTACCTGTAAAAATGTTTCTGTGTTAAAAGCAGATCCGTTTTAAACCATACATAAAGAGACTGTCCGCGCGGACAGTCTCTTTTTTAGGGACATATAAAAAAAAGTTAACTTAACTTGTAAAAAGTTAGATTATAACGCAATATCTTAGAATTATTTCAAATCTCCTTACGGGAACCCGTAGCATACAGTTAAAATTTAAAAAAATAAAAGAAGCTGCCATTTAAGACAGCTCCTCTCATCGTAAAAAAAGTAAAAAATTAATCCAGTTTTCCTCCCAGTGCTTTAAACAGCAGGACGTTATTTCTGGTATTCTGATGCTGGAACTGTAGTAAATCCAATTCAGCCGTTAGCTTGCTCTTCTGGGAATTGATCAACTCAAAATAATTTGCATAGCCCGTCAGATACAGATCATTGGAAACCTCAACACCGCGGTCAAGGAAACCTACTTCTTCTGATTTCAGTTTCAAAACACGTTCATAAATTTTAGTTTGTTTCAAAATAGACTGAAGTTCATTAAAAGCTGTCGTTATACTTTTCTGATAGTTTAAAAAAGCAATTTCCTGTTCTTTGCTGGCTACTTTAAATTCATATTTCAACTGTCCTTTATTAAAAACAGGAACCATCAACCCTCCCAACAGCTGTCCGGCCAGTGAACCTGGCTTAAAGAATGTTTCCACAGAAAAAGAATTCAGTCCGAAACCGGCTCCCAGATCAATCTTGGGATAAAAAGCAGCTCTTGCCGCCTTTGCATCAGCCTGGGAAGCTTCCAAGACATAGTAATTTGCTGCTACATCCGGCCTGGAATGGATAACATTTTCTACATTAATGGTTTTATTTAAAACATCCATATTGGTAGGCATTAATACCTTACCTCGTTTCACCTCTCCGCCATAGCTTCCCGTCAGGGTTGTGATCGCCTGCTCTACGGTAACGATTTCCACCCGTATGTGTTCAATCTCTGCGAGCCAGTTATTATTCTGTGCCTTGAACTGCTGTACAGCCAGTTCGGTAGCTTTACCTACTTCACGCTGGGCTAAAACAATTTCAAAAGCCCTTTGCTGAAGGTTGTAATTCTTCTGATAAATAGCAAGACGATTATCTAAAGCCACCAGCTGATAATACAGATTGGCAATATCGGTGAAAAGCTCTACCTGCAGTAACCTCAAACCTTCTGTTGAAGCCAGATATTTCTTCTGGGCAGCTATCTTTTTATTTTTCAATTTCCCCCATGCATCAATTTCCCAGCTGCTTCTTGCGCCCAGCCAGTAATTAGGCGTAAAATCCCTGTTAATTTTCTGGTCTTCCGTAATATTGGGTGAAAGATTGGTATCATAGTTTCCAACCCCTTCCATGGTATATTTTCCATAACGGTTGCCGGAAGCTTCTATTCCGACTTCAAGGGAGGGCAACAGATCCATTTTTGATCTTTGCAGAAAACTGTTGGCAATCTCTACTCTTTGCTGCGCAATCTGGAAATCCGGATTTGCCTGTACTACCTTATCAAAAAGCTCAAGCAGATAAGGATCCGTAAAATAGGCCTTCAAATTGATCTGCTGGAATTCATCCGTGTTTTTATTTTTATCTGTTTTGATAATCTCGTCAGGTAGTTGCTGAGCTTTTTTCAGCTCCGTTACTTTGGGAACAGCACACGAAACAAGGCTCAGTGACGCCATTCCATACAATATATTTCTATGATTTAATCTTTTCATCGTTCTTCTTATTTTCAAGTTTTGCAAAGAATATATACAGTCCCGGAATCACCACCAGTCCGAAGATGGTTCCAATCAGCATTCCTCCGGCGGCCGCTGTTCCAATAGAACGGTTACCGATTGCCCCGGCTCCGGATGCTATACATAAAGGAATAAGCCCGGCAACGAAGGCAAAGGAGGTCATCAGAATCGGTCTAAGACGCTGTCTTGCTCCTTCAATGGCTGCCGGAATGATATCAAATCCCTGCTTATTTCTTGCCACGGCAAATTCTACAATCAGGATGGCATTTTTAGCTAAAAGTCCGACCAGCATGACCAAGGCTACCTGTGCATAAATATTGTTATCCAGCCCTGCAGCCACCAATGCGATATAAGAACCAAAAATTCCCGTCGGAAGGCTTAATAGTACCGGCATCGGAAGAAGGAAACTTTCATACTGTGCGGCCAGTAACAGATACACAAACAATAGACAGATGGCGAAGATATAAACGGTTTGATTTCCTGATAAGATTTCTTCCCTTGTCATTCCTGACCATTCAATGTCAAATCCTCTTGGCAAAGATTCTTTGGCTACTCGTTCTACAGCTGCAATGGCATCTCCGGAGCTATAACCATCTGCTGGTTCACCATTGATCATAGCAGACATATACATATTATACCTTGTAAGTACTTCAGGGCCGTAGACCTTCTCAATAGTAATGAAAGTTGAAAAAGGTACCATTTCACCTTTGTCATTTTTTAAATATAAATTCAAAATGCTTTCAGGAGTATCCCTGTGCTCCGGACTTGCCTGCACCATCACTTTATACATCTGGCTGAAACGGATAAAATTCGTAGCGTAATAAGATCCCAGCATGGTCTGCAGCGTAGACATGGCATTGTCCACCGATACTCCTTTTTTTGCTGCCATATCATAATCTATATTGATCATATATTGCGGGAAAGTAGCATCAAAACTGGTAAAACTGTTCTGCAGTTCGGGCGCTTCATTGAGTTTTTTAACAAAATCCTTAGTGATCTTGTCTGTATTTTCAATAGTTCCTCCGGTTCTGTCCAGCAGACGCAATTCAAAACCACTGGTATTTCCGAATCCGGGAACGGTTGGTGGTGCAAAGATCTCAATCTGGGCATCTGCTATGCCCTTTGTTTTATCTGAAAGTTCTGAAATCAGATCATTTACTGAAATATTTCTTTCTTTCCAGTCTTTAAGGTTGATCATCGCCATTCCGTAAGATGAACCTGCGATCTCTGTTACGATACTGTAACCTGCAAGCGTGGTCACGTTTTCGACTCCTTTGATCTTCTTGGCGATCACTGTCACTTCGTCCAGTACTTTTTCTGTTCTTTCTACGGTTGCTCCCTGCGGAGTGGTTACACTTACATAAACCATCCCCTGGTCTTCCATCGGGATAAACCCTGTTGGCAGGAATTTACTGGTCACAAAGGTCAGTCCGATGAATAAGAACAACAGTCCGAAAGTCACTGTAGTTCTTGTAGCAAATTTTGACAAAATGCCTACATAACCATTCGTCAGTCTTTCAAATCCTGTATTGAAACTCTGGAAAGCCCTGTCAATGATTGTCTTCTTCTTATGATGGTCATGAGGTTTTAAAATAATTGCACAAAGCGCCGGAGTAAGCGTCAACGCATTCACCCCTGAAATCACAATACTGATAGCCAATGTTAATGAAAACTGACGGTAAAATACTCCAACAGGCCCATCCAGGAATGCAACAGGAATAAATACGGCAGACATTACGATCGTAATCGCTACTACGGCTCCTGCAATTTCTTTGGTGGCACTGATGGTGGCATCCAGAGCATTCATTCCTTCTTCCATTTTCACATGGACAGCTTCAACGACGACAATGGCATTGTCAACCACAATACCGATCGCAAGAACTAATGCAAACAGCGTTAAAAGATTGACAGAGAAATCAAGCATATCCATGAATGCAAATGTTCCTACCAACGCCACTGGCACAGCCAGCACAGGAATTAATGTGGAACGCCAGTCCTGCAGGAAGATAAATACCACAATTCCTACCAGAATAAAAGCTTCAATAAGGGTTGTCAATACCGCACTGATGGAAGCATCAAGGAATCGGGAAACATCATAAGCCATGTTATATTCCATTCCCGGCGGGAAGGAGGTGACTTTCAATTCTTCCATTTTTGCCTTTACACTTTCAATAACTTCAGAAGCGTTGGAACCTGGACGCTGTTTCATCATGATGGATGCAGAGGGTCTTCCGTCTGTTTTGGAAACCATCCCGTAGTTCATCGCCCCGAATTCAACTTTGGCAATATCTTTAAGCTTTAAAATGGTTCCGTCCACATCAGACCGGATCGGAACTTCTTCATATTGTTTTGGCTCAAAAAACTTTCCTTTATATTTGATAACATACTGAAGCTGGCTTGAGGTTTTACCAGAGGTTTCACCTACTTTTCCGGGTGCTGCGGAAATATTCTGCTTTTGCAGGGAAGTAATTACTTCGTCAGCTGAAATATTATAGGCAGCCATTTTCTGCGGATCCAGCCATACTCTCATCGAGTATTCTTTCTGTCCCATGATCTCTGCACGTCCTACTCCATCAATACGTTTCAACTCCTGAAGGACGTTAATATCCGTAAAGTTATAGATGAACTGCTCATCCTGGCTGGGATCTGTACTGGTGATATTAAGGTACATCAGCATACTGTTCACCTCTTTTTCAGTAGTTACTCCGGCTCTGATCACCTCTTCAGGAAGCTCATCCAGAATAGTTGTTACCCTGTTCTGAACGTTTACTGCTGCCACATCAGGATCTGTTCCTACTTCAAAGAACACCTGAATAAGGGTAAGTCCGTCATTGGAGGTTACCGTAGACATATATGTCATCCCCGGCACTCCGTTGATCGCTCGTTCCAGAGGAAGAGCTACCGCATTGGCAGACACTTCAGCGTTCGCTCCTGTATATTTTGCTGTAACGGTTACAGAAGGCGGTACAATATCGGGAAACTGGGTGATCGGCATTTTCAGCAGCGCCATGATTCCCAGCAGTACAAATAATATGGAAATAACCAACGAAAGAACCTTTCGTCTTATAAACATTTCTACCATTGATTTAAAGATTATGAAAGGTTAATACTTCTTTTTGATTTTGATAATATCACCGTCTTTCAAAGACTGTGTTCCTTCATAAATGATTAAATCTCCTTTTTTAAGACCGCTTTCCACCATATAAGAATCTCTTAAGGTAGTCCCGATCTTAATGCTGGTCATTTTCACTTTATTCTGCTTATCCACTACAAAAACATAGGTCTTATCCTGGATGGAGAAGGTAGATTTCTGTGGAATAAGGATTGCGTTATTCTGCTGTTCGGAAATAATAAGCTTTCCGGAAGTACCGTGCTTGATCAGACGGTCCGGATTCGGGAAAAGTACTTTATACCGGATAGAGCCTGTAGTTCTGTCGATTTCTCCTTCAGCTGTTTTCAAAGCACCGTTGAACTGATAATTGGCTCCATTAGGCAGTGTCAGTTCAATCTTCTGATGATTCCCGATTTTATCATTAGCCAAAAGCTCAAAATACAGATTTTCAGGAATTGAAAAATAAGCATATACTTCGTTCAATTGGGAAAGTGTGGTCAATAATGTTCCGTTTTCCACTAAACTACCGTCCTTATGGGGAATCACGTCAATTACCCCGTCAAAAGGTGCTGTGATTTTTGTAAAGCTTATTTTCTGAAGAACTGTTCTCTTTTCAGCATCCGCAAAGGCATGTTTTGCTTTTGCGGAAGACAGTTTTGCCTTTACCATTTCCAGCTCGTTATTGGCTACAAATTTCTTAGCATGAAGACTCTGAATCTGCTTCAGCTCTACTTCTGCAATACGAACGTCTGCTTCAGTCTGTTTTAATGCTGCATTGGCTTTCAGAAGTTCCATTTGCAGCTCAGCATCATTAATTTTGAATAAAGCCTGTCCCTGCTGAACAAACTGTCCCTCGTTGACATAAATATGCTGTATAATACCTCCGATTCTGGAACGTATTTCAACATTCTTTTTAGCCTGGATATCCGTGACAAACTGGTTGCTCACCAATGTATCTTTTTCTTTGATTTCCAGTACGGGAACTTCTTTTTCTTTCTGATTATTTTTTTCCTTGTCTTTACTGCATGACACAGCGAATAATGTTGCAAGAATGCAAATTATTACGTTTTTACAATACATTTTTAAATGTTTAAATTATAAGATTTCCGTTAAAAGTGATCTGGCTTTCAGAAATTTAAACTTAGTACAGCTGGAGGAGATGGAGAAAGGATTTAACCCCGCAGATAATGGAAACTGCAATTTCCGGAAGAGCAATTTTCGGAATAACTTTTAATATCCCTGAAAAGTCTGCCACTGCAGAATCATTTTTTCTAACTGAGTGTTTTACAATTTTTGAAGCAGCAGGCAGCGCATGCGTGTTCATATCTGCTTCTTCATAAACATCCAGAACGTGAATGTTTGTTACAGGAGGAACGTGAGGAATATTCTGCAACGATTTTTCTGCCCAGTTCGAATTGAAAAGGGAAAAAACCAGTATGATATAAAATAAGAAAAATGACCTCAGACCTGCCATGTCAATCAGAATACTTTAGTTTTTCAGTAAAAACGATAGTATTGCAAAAATAGAGATTTTTGTGGGAAAATCCAGTCACAGAACTGTTAAAAAAACTTAAACAATGGATGAATAATTCTACTTATTCGTATCGGGATTTTTACGGAATGACAAATAGACCGCGAAGTCTATTCATGCAGTCTGTTATTCCGAAGCAATCTAACTTCTAAAATTCCGGATGAAAATGGCATTAAGTTTCGGCTAAAGCCAATGGAATTTTGGTTATCATTTTTAAACGGGCTAAAGCCCGTTTCTATTGAATCATTAAATTGTATACTAAAACAATTTTCTGAGAACTCTGAAACGGTAATCAAAGATATATTCCAGTTTCTTTCTGACGAAAAGACGATGGGCAATCTCACCTAAAAAACCCATAGGAAGTTCATAATTTATAGTATCTCTCATCAAAACGCCTTCTTCATTAGGAATAAATTCATGATGGTGGTTCCACAGTTTATAGGGACCTTTTTTCTGAAAATCTATGAAACTTTTCTGAAAATCTACGTGGGTGATCTCAGTCTGCCATTTCATCCTGATCCCGAATAAGGGCGAAACATAATAATCGATGAGCATTCCTTCATAGATTTCATCATCTTCCATTTTCGTCAATACAATAAAGCCCATGTCTTTCGGAGTGATTTCTGAAAGATTGTTGGCTGAGGAAAAGAATTTCCACGCCGTTTCTATATCACAGTTGAGCTGTTGTTCACGGAAAAGCGTATGTTTCATAAAGCGGAATCAGTTAACCTAAGTGTTATGAAACAAAGGTATAACAAAGATTTAATTATAGATCCACATTAATACCGGTTTTCCGGATTTCTGAATCATCGGATCTATTTCCTTCATTGCCTTGTTCGATACGGTTGGACAGCCCCAGCCTTCCGGTGAGCCTTTTGGGAACACTTCTTCATCACTCATCAGATTCCAGGAATGAAAGACGATATACCTTTTTAAAGCATTGCTGTTGGTTTCTTCAAGGCCGTACATCAGGTATTTTACATTGATACCCCACTCGCTGTATCCTCTTCCTTCCAGTTTATATTTCCCCAAAGAGGACAGATGGCTTCCGTCTTCATTACTGAATCCGGGATTGGCTTTAGAATCATCTTTGCTCCATGCATTGGAACCGCAGCCATGGCCTACGAGATATTTTTTTAAAATTTTATTGTTTTTAAAATCCCAAACAAAAAAACGGTTAACCCCGGAATGAAGGCTCATATCAATCAGAATGCAGAAGTCTTTGCTGAGATTCTTTGAATCACAGAATTTCAATGCTTCTTCCGCTTTACTTTTTATTTTGGAAAGATTGGCTTCAGGCTTCTTTTCAGCAACAACAGGGGTATCAACCGTCTGTATTGTATTTCTGTTTTTTTCCTGAAAGCATGAACACATCCAAAAAACAACCAAAAACAGATAAATTCTCTTCATGAATTATTTATAGTGCTGAAAAATTCCAAAATCTGTAGGTGTCCAAAGTGCCGCTTTTTGTCCGGCAGCCTTTAAAGCGTTATTTGACCAGGTATTACAGGTGTAAAGAAAACTATAAGTTCCCTTGGCATCATAAAAGGCATCATTATCACCATATACTGCATTGGTTGGAATTAATATGAAGTTACCGTTCTGATCTCTGTCAAACTTATCTTCTACATATTTCACCAGGTTTTCATACTGCCCTCTGCTGATCATAATCATCTTGCAGTCTTCACCTTCCTTCATTGTATTATAGTAAGTACAATGCATGGCAGAATCACTTAACCAGAAGGCTGCTTTAACGGCTGTAGAAAACTTAAGGTCAGCCCAGGTAGGGGTATCCAGATAAAAACCTTTGTCTCCCCATCCTATTCCTATATACTGATAGTCTGTTTTTTTTGATTTCGTATTGGCAAAAGGAATTTTCCGGCTCCAGTCCTGAAGATCGTTTTTCACCGGCATTACTATATCTGTATGCACTCCATTGGTATAAATATAGATCGGGACTTCTTTCTTCTGTCCGTCATCTTTTGCTGAAACAGGAATATAAGGAATCAGCAGTCCAAGGATTACATAAATAATCACAATTCCCAAAATAATGCCCACCACTTTCAGGAGATACATTAAGATCATTTTCACAGTCATGTTTTTTAATAAAATTTAATCTGCAATTTTTGGTAAAAGTATTTGTTTTAATCGAAAAAATGGCTATATTTAGTTACGAAATATTCAGAAATATGCGTAAAAATACCAAATCCCAAAAAAGATTTAAAATAAGAGTAAAAACTGCTCCTAAAAGAATACAAAAAAGACGTTGATTTTCGGTGAGATCCTGATCTCCTGAAAATCAATTTTTCTTTATAGGAAAGGCTTTTCAAGAAACTTATTGATGTAAATCTTTACCTCCTTAAAGCGGAAAATTTAAGGAATGGTCGGTTATCAGCTCTGGTTTGGAAATTCAAAAAATTCCAAAGGAGGAATTGTCACCGAAAGTTCCAGGAAAAATCAGTCCGAAGACTTCTGTAAAAACTCAATATTTCTCTTGAGCCCTGCAAATTTGGTACGTTTCACGGGAGATTTTCTGAAAATTTCGGAGAAAATTTCCTGAGTAAGCTCTTTCCATTCTCCTTTTTTGAAGTTTTTCAACGCTTCGTTGGGCTGAAAGCGGCTTTGTTTATTAGGCGCTGAGAAACGGTTCCAAGGGCAAACGTCCTGGCATATATCACAGCCGAACATCCAGTCTTCCATCTTATCTTTAAAATAGTCAGGAATTTCGCTTTTGAGTTCTATGGTTGCATAAGAAATACATCGGCTTCCGTCAATAATTTTTTCAGAAACAATAGCATCCGTCGGGCATGCATCTATACATTTTCTGCAGGTTCCGCAATGGTCTGTGGTGGCATGATCCGGAATCAGTTCAAGATCACAGATAATTTCTGCCAGAAAGTAGAAAGAACCATTTTGTTTGGTAATAAGATTGGCATTTTTCCCTACCCAGCCAATTCCTGATTTTCTGGCCCAGCTTCGTTCCAACACCGGTGCAGAATCAACAAAAACCCGGAATCCAAACTCTCCTATTTCTTTCTGCAGCTCTGCTACCATCTCACGGAGAATTTCTTTGATTACTTCATGATAATCTTCTGCATAAGCATATTTTGAGATTTTATAATTCTCAAGAATTGAAATTTTCTCCTCGGGAAAGTAATTGTAAGAAAGTGAAATTACAGATCTGGATCCTTCCACCAGAAGACGCGGATCAAGTCTTTTGTCGAAATGATTTTCCATATATTTCATTTCGCCATTATAGTTATTCTTCAGCCATTTTTCAAGATGAGGAGCATCTTCTTCCAGAAAATCTGCTTTGGAAATACCACAACTCTGGAATCCAAAACTTTTTGCCTTGGATTTTATCAGTTGGGAATATTTTTCGGCACCAGCATTCATTAATTTCACAATGCAAAATTAAGATTATTTTATCAATCTGATCATTGACACCGAAGTTCGGCTTACAGTTGGCTTCCTGTCTCCTATTTTCTGAAAATTTATATTTTAATTAGGATTTTTTTCAAAAAAAAATTGCGTAATTTCGTTTCTGATTTTAAAATAAACAACTATGTCTTTAATAGAAGTAATACAATCCGGAAACTATGAATTGATCGACGTTCGTGAGCCAATGGAGCTTGAAATGGACGGCAGCATAGATGGAGCAAAGAATATTCCTCTGGGTGAAGTAGAAGATAGACAAGATGAAATTCTATCTATTGAAAAGCCGGTTATCTTATTCTGCAGAAGTGGAAACAGAAGTGGAAAAGCATTGGATTATCTTAACGCTCAAGGATTAAAGGACGGTTATAACGGCGGAGGCTGGGCAGAGCTGAAGGCTGTTCTGGAAGCAAATCAGGGAACTTTTTAAAAGTTCCTTTTTTTATATCTTTATTTCTATGAATCTGAAAACTCGATTTGAACAGCTATGTTCTCCTTTTACAGTAGACAGACAGCTAATCCACAGTCTCTGGAATGAAATTGAAACCAGGTATTCTGAAAAAGGCAGGTATTACCACAATCTCCTTCATCTTGAAAATATGTTTACGGAGCTTGAAGGTGTGAAAGGTAATATTTCAGATTTCACAGCGATTTCTTTCTCCGTATTTTATCACGATATCATCTATGATGCCACATCGAAATCCAATGAAGAAAAAAGTGCAGCTACTGCAGAAAAAAGACTTGCTGAGCTGCATCTAAGTAAAGATGATATTTCAGTGATTTCGGAACAGATTATTGCTACGAAATCCCATCAGCTGTCTGATCATAACGATACCAATTATCTTCTGGACGCTGATCTCTCGGTGCTGGGTAAAGATTTTAAAACTTATATGGAATACACCCGGAATATAAGAAAAGAGTATTCTATTTATCCTGATTTTCTTTATAAACCGGGACGAAAAAAAGTCCTTAAACATTTCCTTGAACTTGAAAGTATTTTTAAAACTGAATATTTTAAGGAAAAATATGAGGTTCAGGCAAAAGAGAATATTGAAGCTGAACTCCGGTTACTGTAACTGCAAAATGCAAGATCCCGTTTTACATAAAACAAAGACATCTTGTGATAAGATGTCTTCTTTTTATTTTGTTGGCAGATTATGAGTATTTACCGATAAATTCTGCCGCTTTTCCCAATACAAGCTCAGGAACTTCTTTATGTGGTGTATGTCCGATATTGGGAATAATGTATTTCTCAGCACTTCCACTCACCTGAGTAACGGTTTTTTTCACCTGATCCAATGTTCCGTATTCGTCTGCTTCTCCCTGGATAAATAATAACGGAGCTGTAATGTCTTTCAGGAGATATTCAATATTCCAGGTTCTGTAATCATCCCTTGTCCAGGTTTCTGTCCATGCTTTGAATAATGTTTCTACCTTATCACCATGATACTTCTGCAGCCGCTCAGGAAGATTTGTTGTTTTGTAGGCTTCCCATGCATCATAAACACCTTTTAAAGTAATGTCTTCCACAAAAATATGTCCGGCTTCACAAATAACAGCTTTTATTCTTTCCGGATATTTTGCAGCTGTGATCAGAGCTATCGTCCCACCATCACTGTGTCCGAACAGAATAACGTTAGTGATATTCATTTCAGCCAGAAGGTCATTCAGCAAATCGGCTTCCAGTTCCATATAATTTACCGGTCTTTCATGAGTCAACATGGGGTATGATTTTCCATATCCCAAACGGTCATAAGCAAGAGTATTGCACTGCACGGCTTCAGCAAGCTTTACCGGAAAATCTCTCCAAAGCTGCACGGAGCCTAATGAATCATGCAGAAAAATAATTGTTGGCTTGTCTTTAAACTGATTATTGTGTTCTATATATAATTTTTTGTCTTTTACATCAATTATTCTTCCCTCCATTGAATACAATTATATTTAAAACGTTGGCATTTTTGTTTCTTCAAATTCTTTTAAAAGATGATTGAAAACAGTTTCCACCGGAAGAATCTCATCAATTAAAGCTGAAACCTGGCCTATTTCGAGCTCTCCGTCTTCCATATCTCCTTCAAACATTCCGCGCTTTGCTCTGGCTCTTCCTAATGAAGCGATTAAAGCATCTTTGTTTCTACCGCTCTGGTAGATTTCTTCCAGCTCATTAAAGAATTTATTTTTAACCATTCTTACCGGCGCCAGTTCTTTTAGGGTAAGATGTGTATCTCCTTCCTGAAGTTCCGTGATTTTCTTTTTCCAGTTTTCATGAGCGCTCGCTTCTGTAGTGGCAGCAAAACGGGAACCGATCTGCACACCGTCTGCACCAAGAATCATTGCAGCTTTGATCTGTGAACCAAGGGCAATGCCTCCTGCGGCGATTAACGGCTTAGAAATATGTTTTTTAACATTGGGAATAAGACAGAATGTTGTTGTTTCATCTCTTCCGTTGTGACCTCCTGCTTCGAAACCTTCCGCAACAATAGCATCCACTCCGGCATCTTCACATTTTACAGCAAATTTGGTAGAGGAAACTACGTGAGCTACTTTTATTCCTTCTTTCTGAAGAGTCTCTGTATAGGTCTTAGGGTTACCGGCTGATGTAAAGACAATCTTCACTTTTTCTTCAAGAATAATCTGAATGATCTCCTCAATATTGGGATACAGCATAGGTACATTCACCCCGAAAGGTTTATCTGTTGCCTGTTTGCATTTCTGAATATTTTCTCTGAGGATATCAGGATACATACTTCCTGCTCCTATGATACCCAATCCGCCACAGTTGGAAACAGCCGAAGCAAGTCTCCATCCTGAATGCCAAATCATGCCTGCCTGGATAATCGGATATTTAATGCTAAAAAGTGTCGAAATTCTATTTTGAGTTGCCTCCATCTCATGAAGTTTTTTTGCAGCGTTGAAATCTATAAAATTGCTCATGCGTAAAAATAATAAAAACAATGGTTTTCCGGGAAATATCTGTCAATATTTTCCATGGTGGATTTTAGTCTTTATAAAGTTTAATGATAAAAAAAACCTTCAGAAATTCTGAAGGTTCTAATTTTATTTTGTCAAGGATTGTTTCTTCCAGTTAGACTTAAAGTTACAGCTATCGTAACGTCCGTCAATTGAAATAAAAGTTGTCGGTAACTTGGAGTTGACAAACTTTTCAACCATTTCGCTTTTCTTTTTATTCAGCGCCATTTGTTTGATTCTGCTGAAGTCTGTTTCCAGCGTAATCTGGTGAGAAGGAATTACATCTTCAATTTTGATGATCTTGATTTGCTTTCTCTTGTTTTCTTCGTCTTCAAAAGCAGTTGTGATATCTCCTTTGTTCAATCCAGCCAATTCATAGCTGATTGTTCCCGGGATACTTTCTCTTTCAATTTTATCAGAACCATCAGCTCCCGGAATTACTCCAGCGTTGAATTTTGTTCTTTTATCATCTGAGAATTTAAAAGCAGCATCTTTGAATGTCATTTTACCATCAATAATAAGACCTCTGATACTGTCTAATTTTGCTTTTGCTGTTTTGATCTCTTCATCTGTTGGGGTAGCTTTTAGCAAGATATGTCTTGCATCATACACTTTACCTGATCTTTTCACCAACTGAATAATGTGGAATCCGAATTCAGATTCAACAGGATCTGAAATTTCATTTTCCTGAAGGTTCAATGCTGCAGCCTCGAATGGCTTTACCATCTGTCCTTTGTTGATATTTTTATATAATCCTCCGTTAGCTGCCGATCCCTCATCTTCGGAATAAATTCTTGCCTGGCTTTCAAAAGTTTCCCCGGCAAGGATATCCTGCTTGATTTTTTTCAATCTGTTGATAAGGTCTTGTTTGTGAGCTTCTGTAAGGGATGGATAAATCATAATCTGAGCCAGAGTAACTTCGTCTTTTACCTGTGGCAGCTGTGTTTTATACATATTGTAGAAATCAGTTACCTCATTCGGGGTTACGTCTGCTTTATCGGTAACTCTCTGGTACTTTGCCTGCCCGTAATACTGGTCTGTGTCTATCTTTTCGATAGCATTTTTCATCTCATAAGCATTTCTGAACTTATAAGCGGCCAGCAATGTTTTTTCATCCGGAAATTGAGAAAGCAACTGACGGTATTTAGCATTAGCCTGTTCTTTGATGGCTGCAGAACGGTTTTCAATTAAGGTATCTTTTTTTGCTTCGTATACAAGAAGCTTATTGCTGATAAGGTTTTCCAGGAACTCACATTTGTCTGTGTTGGCAGCTCCCTGCTGTTTACCATAATTCATCTGCTCGATTACATCAGATTCCAATACAATCTCATCTCCGATAACAGCTGCAATACCATCCACCAAATCTCCTTGTTTTAGCTGGGCATTCATCATATTTGAAGAGAATATCATGATGAAAATCCCAAGAAGAAAAGTGATTTTTAGTTTATTTGTCATTTTACTATTTTAACAAGTTGCAAATTTAGAATTCTTAACGAATTTCACTCAATTTTTTATTATAAATATTTCTTAAAAAGACTTATTTACTGCAGTTCAACATCAAATGTCGTTAATTCTTTGAATAGTCTCAATCTGCTGAACATATCTGCTTCATTTACTTCTTCTATTCTTTCTGTTCCGAATTTCTCTACAGTGAATGAAGCCATTGCAGATCCTACGATAAGGGCAGACTTCATTGTTTCGAAATCAATTTTTCCTTTTTTAGCAAGATATGCTGCGAAACCTCCTGCGAAAGTATCTCCGGCTCCTGTAGGATCGAAAACATCTTCCAATGGAAGCGCAGGGATAGCAAATACTTTATTGTCATGGAAAAGTAAAGCTCCGTGCTCTCCTTTTTTGATGATAACGTATTCAGGGCCCATTGTGTGGATCTTTTTAGCTGCTTTTACTAAAGAATATTCTCCTGAAAGCTGTCTCGCCTCTTCATCATTGATGGTAATTACGTCTGTTTTTGCAATCATATCCATCAGAATATCCCACGCAGAATCCATCCAGAAATTCATGGTATCAAGGATAACCAGTTTCGGACGGTTGTTCATTTTTTCAAGTACAGATAACTGAACTCCAGGGTGTAGGTTTCCAAGTAACAAAATTTCGGCATCCTGCATTGAATCAGGGATTTTCGGATCGAAATTCTCCAACACGTTTACTTCTGTAGCCAAAGTATCTCTTGTATTCAGATCGTTGTGGTATTTTCCGGACCAGAAGAATGTTTTTCCTTCTTTTACGATTTCAATTCCTTCAATGTTTACATCTCTGTTGGTGAACATATCAAGATGTTCCTGTGGAAAGTCTCCTCCTACTACAGAAACAATTCCGGATTTAACGCCTAAAATTGATGAAGTGATCCCGATATAAGTGGCTGCACCTCCTAAAATTTTGTCCGTTTTACCAAATGGTGTTTCAATTGCATCAAATGCAACACTTCCTACAACTAAAAGTTTCATATATTTTTCAATGTATATTAAAAGTAAATTATTTTTTCCATTCAAAAGTGTCCAGCAGGTGTTTCATATCGTTTTTGATATAGTTCACTGCAGGGGCAAGAGAGTCCGGTTTCGGTCTCGTGTTAAAGTATAAGTAAGCAGTTACGAAGTGTTTCGTACTGTCTGTAATGTAGAATTGAAGATTGGAAGCACTTTGTCCTTTCAGCTCATAGAAATTCCCATATACTTTCTTTTCAGGATATTCAAAGGATTTCGTATCTATGGAACTGGCTTTGATGGTATGCTCATATACCATTTTCTCAGCTTCTTTAATATGGTCTGCGAAGTCGTTCTGTATCGGATAATAAGTAACGAAAATTTTGGCTTTCATTTTTGGATAGTTCAGGTAGAACCAGCAAGGCTTTTTGGCTGGCGCTATGGAAGCAAAGTCCGAATACTCGAAGGTATAGGCACAATCGTTTTCAAACTTCTGGTATTTCGGTGCAGGATATTCCAGACGCAGTTCTCCATAAGGTTTTGGTGAAGGGTCTTTTCCACATGAAATTAAAAGCAGCGATACAAAAATAAAAATGACTTTTTTAATCATTTTGCAAAAGTACAAATTAGATTTCAGATTTAAGAAGACAAATTTCAGTCTTTCAGAGCGTTTTGAATGTAAATTTCCAGAGGCTTCGGAAAGGATTTTTCATGAGAGCCTTCAAGATCTGTAATCAGGTATTGATTTTCAGCGATAAAATCATTCCATACTTTTTCTGAAGTGACCTCAACATTCCATATTTCAATGCTTAAATTTTTGTGGGTCAGTTTATGGGTAATGGTTTTTGAACCTGTAATAAATGGTTTCATATCAGAAGGAATAGCTGCCGGAAATTCAAACAGTTTCTTCCAGATAAAGTCGTCTGCTCTCTGACGGATCAGGAACTTGCCGTTTCTGTGTACAAAATAATAGGTCAGAGCAAGATCTCCGGCTTTTACTTTTTTTGTTTTTACCGGATAATCTGAAATTTTCTGCAGGGAAAATGCCAGGCAGTCCTCATTGAGAGGACATTCTCCACAAAGTGGATTTTTGGGCTTACAAATTTCTGAGCCTAAGTCCATCATGGCCTGATTAAAATCTCCTACATTTTCCGGCATAACCAAAGCTGCCAGCTCAGAGAAATAGGTAAACGCTCTTGAATTTGAAATATCGAAATCATCAGCAAAAATACGGCTCAGGACACGGTAGAAATTTCCGTCAACGGCAGGCATTCTTCCTCCGAAACAAATGCTTGAAACAGCTGCAGCAGTATATTTTCCTACCCCTTTCAGTTTTAAAATTTCTTCATATTGGTGAGGAAAAACTCCCTGATAATCATTCATGATCTGTTGGGCAGCCTTATGGATATTGATTGCTCTGGAATAATAGCCAAGACCTTTCCAATACAGTAAAACTTCGTTTTCGTCAGCTTCCGCCAACGTTTTTACATCGGGAAATCTTTTAATGAAATTATTGTAATGATTCAGTCCCTGATTAATCCTTGTCTGCTGAAATACAATTTCACAGATCCAGATCTTATATGGATCTTTTGTCTGTCTGAAAGGCAGATCTCTTGCATTATTCCTGTACCATTCCAAAAGCCGGTTCCCTATATGAAGAAACTCTGAAGCTGTTTTATTTTTTTCCAAAAACCAATCTTGTTTTAAATCATTGAAGAGATTGTTTCTCTTCATCTTATTTTCAGTGCTGCAAAGATAGGTTTATTTTATTTTTTCTTTACATTGTATACCGGAGCAGCTTTTAACCACTGATATTTAAGATTTCTGTCTTTGGCAATAAAGCGGTATCCTTCAAGCTTTTTCAGATAAACATACATAGAATCTGTATTTTTTATCTTTAGTTTATATTCTGATAAAAACAGCATTGGCATTTCTACAGCAGAATCTCTTACTGTTTTCAATACTTTTCCTGATTTTACTTTATAAAGAAAGAATGATTTCCCACGCCCTTTGGAGCTGTCCGAGAGCTTAACCTCTGAACTTGCAATCACCAGCTCACTGCCATCAAAGCATTCATCTTCATTCATGACATATGCTTTTCCTTCCTGGTGTTCATCTGCAAAAAGATCGTTTTCGTAATGACCCGGACTTTGGTATTTTTTTTCACAGCTCATCATAAGTACCACCAGCATAGCCGGTAAGACAAAGATCAGCTTCTTATTCATATTACATTTCATAGGTGTTGGTTGAAAAAAAACCGATGTAAAATTGCATCGGTTTTTGTTATATAAAGTAAGTTTAATTTTACTCCTGAGTATATTCTGCATCCCATTCGTTACCATCATCTCCTTTGTGTCCGTCAAGTTTAATAACGAAACTTTTTGTAGGGAAATAAGGTGTCATACGGATATCCAGCCATACTCTGTCTTTGTTTACTCTGTCCTGCTCGAAACGAACAATTTTGAATTTCTCGATCAGCTTGTCCGGTCCTTTGATATTATCCAGGAACGTTACAATCTGTCTTCTTAAATCGTCTTCGTTTTTAGCATTCCAGTTTTCGAAAGCTCTTCTGTTCAGGAAGTCAAGCAATACTTTGGTTACATAGTCGAATACACGAACCACAGAATACGTCTGAAGACCGATATTGTCTCCTGTAAACAATGTCTTCGCAGAGAAAGCCATAATTTTTCCGTATTCGTTTACCATTGGTACCAGACCCATTTTTTCCAACTGAGAAATTTCACTTTTCTTCAGTTCGAATTTTACAGCGTCTACTTCGTTGATATTACCATGTTTTTTACCTGCTGCTACCTGAGACATCAGTGTTTTATGAATTTTTCCTGCTAATGAAGTGGAAGGCGGAAGTTCTACGTTTTCCTCTTCTCCTACTTCTTCTGCTTTGCCACGTCCTACCAGCCAGTTACATGTCATGATAACGTTACTTCTGTGAAGTTCACCTCCTGTAAGGTTAGCAGAGTGGAATAAGTCTACAACGTCATCCGGTTTATCAAGGTTGGCGAAGTCTGTAACCATCATTACTTTGTTTTCGTTACAGATTTTTGCCCATTTCTCAATTACCTTATTTGATCCTAAATATCCTGGTATTGCAAGGATTGAATAGTTATCTCTAAGGTCAAGACGGTCGTAATAATTTTTGAATTCTTCTGAAATGGCATCAATGAACAAAGGATTATCCAGATCGGAAACCTGTTCAAGGCTTGCATTGACGATACTTACGTTATCCACTTTATCCAATTCTGTATTTTTATAGAATTGCGCTACTGTTCTGTAGTTGGTTTCCAGCATACGAACAGCGTCCAGTGTATTTTTTAAGTTCTTTTTTAAGTTCTGATCGGCCTGTTGTGCTTTGGTTTTGCACGTTTCAGCCATTTTATCTGCTGATTCATTACCCTCTAAAAGGCTTACCCAAAGATTGATCTTCTGAAGAAGTTCTTTTCTTTCTTCTGCTTTATTGCTGTCATTCAGGAAGATTTCTTTTCTTGCCTTTCTTGTTGGGTTCATATTGGCAATACCGTCTACAACGGATTCAACAAAGCCAAATCCTCCCATTTTATTGAGCTCTGCAAGCGGGTTGCCCTTCGGCTGCCCTGCGTGTTGCTGCTGCCCCTGCTGCTGGCTTTCTTGTGCCTGTAATTTGCTATCCATGATTTAATGTAAGTCTTTAATTATTTTTCAAGTTCTTGTGCCACTTCTTTCAATACTTCTATGAACGCCGCTCTTGTCTGATCGTTCTCCAGCATATTGCGTAGAATTTTGTTGGTTTTCAGCTGACGTACTATTTTATTGTACTGCTCCTGTTCCATGCTCAGCTGCTGCAGATAATCTGATTTCTGAGTAAGGCTTTTGGGAGTAAAGTCTCCAAGGTTTTGAAAACGGAATTCTTCTTCTACCACTCCACCATCTTCTGTTTCGTGCTGTACCGATACTGAAGGCTGGAAATGTCTGAAAACGTCTTCCACTGTTTTTAATCCTGTTACGATTTCAGGGGTATAAGACTCTTCTGTTGTAAGTTGGCTTACTATCAGTGATTTATTTTCCTGTATTTCCTGAATAGCTTCATTAGCGTCTACTTTTACCTCGTTTCCGCCAACACCATAATTAAACATTGCCATATTATTGTTATTTTGAGATTTACTATTTTGGTTTGGATCTGTCTTTGAGTAATTTACAGATGAATCGAATAAATTACCAATCCAATGTTTAAATTTAAAAAAAAACTGTAACATACAAAATTTTACTAAGATTTTTCTTGAATCATGTAAATTTATAAATATTTATTCAACATAAAATCACCACATTACGATATCACTAAGCTATGAAAAAATAAATAAACTCATTCAAGAAAAATAAAATAAAATTTCTGTCTGCTTTATTCCCTGCAAATGTACCAAATGAATATTAAAATAAGAATTCCTTAAGCTTTACAAAAAATATTCTTTATATTTAAACAAAGTGAACCGTGTCATGAAAGATGTAAAAATAGCGTTTAGAAAGCCCATATTTCCTGTTTCAGAAGCATTACATCAATATCTGGAAAAATACAACAGAACCACCAAGATCAAATTCCTGTATGAAGATCTGCTGAGGTTCAGTGACAGTGTGAACATTCTGGATAAAGACGGCAAAGATACGTTATGGCTTGGAGTAATGTATTCTGAATTTGAGTTTAAAGAAATAGAAGCCAACTTAAATAAAATTTATACCCTACTCCATTCTGACGGAGATACTGCTACGCTACCTTATCTGACAGTAGATACGATCGATTTTTGTACTTTCGGAAATTCAAAACCTTTCCGGATCCGGGTGAGAAATGTACTGAATGATAATTATACTTATTTTTATATTAAGCAGGCGGATGCCTCACGAATCTTCGGATTGGAGTTTGAAGACCTGCTTTCTCCCAACCGGATTAACTTTCTGGTGTATAAAAACACGTTGATAGAAGAACATATTTTAGGAATTCCGGGAGATGTTTTTATTCAAAAGCATTTATCCAACTGTTCCGAACTGGAAAAGGCACAGATCTCCAAAGAATTTGTGAAATTCAATGAACGCTGTCTTATCGGGCTTCTTGGTGATATGCGCTCTTATAATTATGTGGTTATTCCCATACATGATTTCGACCAGGTTATTTACAGAATCCGTCCCATTGATTTTGATCAGCAGACTTATGAAGGAAATCTGAAAGTCTATCTTCCGCAGTATTTCAAAGAAAACAATCAGATGGTGAACATGGTACTGGAAAAACTGAAGCCAAGCTCTATTGAACAGTACCGTAAAGAAGTACGTTCCCAGATCGTAAAAAGGGTGACCAGCAGCAAAACCCGGTTTGATGAACTTATTTCTATTATGAAGAAAGATAATATTGCACCTGAAGCTAATGTTATCGAGTTAAGAACAGCTTTGCAAAAGCTTACCTATGATATTAATTTCAAGTACTGTAAAACCATGGGTGACATTATGGAAACCGGAATCAAGTTTGTGCTCCGGAATTATAAAAGAGAATACTAAAAGAAAATCCATCTCAAGCAATATGAAATGGATCTTTCTTTTCTAACAATTTAAGGTAAAATTACCAGATTTTTATTCTGTCCTGAGGAGCTTTATACATTTTGTCTCCCGGTTTGATATCAAATGCTTTGATGAATGAGTCCTGGTTTACCAACGGACCGAAAGCCCTGAACATTCCCGGAGAGTGTGGATCTGTTTTCACCTGGTTGATCATATACTGATCGGTAGCTTTTGTTCTCCAAACCGTGGCCCAGCTCATGAAAAATCTCTGATCCTGTGTGAATCCGCTGATCTTCCCAGGGTTTCCATGATCTTTCAGGTACATCTGAAGCGCATCATAAGCTACAGCTACTCCTCCTAAATCTCCAATATTTTCACCACTTGTAAATTTACCGTTTACGAAACTTCCTTTTACGGGTTCGTAAGCACTGTACTGAGCTGCAAGTTGTCCTACTTTGGCATCAAAGTTTTTACGGTCTGCATCTGTCCACCAGTTATTAAGGTTACCATCTCCATCGAAACGGGAACCACTGTCGTCAAATCCGTGAGAAATCTCATGGCCGATAACAGCTCCGATTCCCCCGAAGTTCACCGCTGCATCAGCTTTAGGATTATAGAAAGGCGGCTGAAGAATAGCTGCAGGGAATACAATTTCATTGTTTGATCCACTATAGTAAGCATTCACCGTTTGCGGAGACATTCCCCATTCTGTTTTATCAACCGGTTTTCCTACTTTATCCAGACTTCTCTGATACTGCCATGCTGCCACATTCTGAAGATTAGAGTATAAAGTTGCTCCTTCTTTCGGAGATTCTACTTTCAGCTGGCTATAATCTTTCCATTTGTCCGGATAAGCAATTTTTACGGTAAACTTGGATAATTTTTCCTGAGCTTTTACTTTAGTTTCAGGAGACATCCAATCGATATTGGCGATGTGTGTTTTGAATGATTTTAAAAGGTAATCAATATAGGTTTCCATCTGCTTTTTGGCTTCAGGAGTGAAGTATTTGTCTACATACAGCTTCCCGAAAGCTTCACCAAGAACACCATTTACAAGGGTAAGCCCTCTCTTGTTCATCGGACGCTGTTCTTTTTGCCCCTGTAAATATTTCGCATAGAAATCGAATCTGATCTGCTCTAAGCTGTCATCAAGATTGCTTGCATTTCCGTTGATAATGTGGTATTTCAGATAATCTTTCAATAACGGAAGGTTTTTCTGAGTAATGAACTGATCCATATTCTGATAATATTTCAGTTCTCCGATGATTACTCTGTCTGTATTTACGCCTGCATCTTTAAGATATTTTGCAAGGTCTACATTTTTTACAAGCCCTGATAGTTCTGATACATTTTTAGGATTGTATCTTAAATTAGCATCTCTGTTCTGTTCAAGCGTTAATAAGTAATTGGCAAGCTGCTTTTCAAAGTCTACTACATTCTGCGCAGTCTGAGTATTATTTTTATATCCTAAAACACCAAACAGTTTTCCAACATAGGCCTGATATTCAGCCAGTGTTTTGGTATTGGCATCATTTACTTTCTGGTAATAATCTCTTCCCAGTCCAAGATCCGGACCGCCAAGATACACTGCATTCATGTTGGAATTCTTCATATCTGCTCCCACTCTCCATCCATAGAAAGAGTTGTCTCCTAATCTTGTGGCTTCCAGAAGGTATTTTTGAAGATCATTAAGGTTTTTAATGGCATCTACTTTAGCAAGATCCGCCTTGATAGGTGCAAGCCCTTCTGCATTTCTTTTATTGGTATCCATAAAAGACGCATATAAATTCTGGATTTTCTGTCCTTCTGATCCTGCAGGATATGATTCTGTAAGAATTTTATTTAAAATATCTAATGAAGCATCATCTACATTTTCTCTCAATGCATTGAAAGAACCCCAGTTGGCTTTATCTGAAGGGATCTGGGTAGTTTTCACCCAGTTTCCATTCACATAGCTAAAAAAGTCATCCTGTGGGCGGACACTTGTATCCATATATGATAAGGTGATTCCCTCTTCTTTCACTTCTTCTTTCACCGGCTCAGCCACTTTTGCTGTAGCTTCAGTTTTATTCTCTGTCCCTGCAGTCTTAGCTGCGCCACACGAATTGAGAAATACAATACCTGAAAGGGCAAGTATTCCAATATTTAGCTTTTTCATTAAAGATAATTTTTGATTTTACACAAACTTATCAAATATACAAACTTTAATGATATGTAATGAATGGTAATTGATAATTCAGGGTTTAATGTTTAGAACCACCCCGGCAAAAATTCTTTGAATTTTTGCTACCCCTCCGAGGGAGGGAATGATGGAAGCCGTTATGACAAAATATAAGTCAGCTGATCAACCCTAATCCCTAACTTCTATCATCTACTCCCCACCACCTTAAAAAAACAAAACCGCCCATTGCTGAGCGGTTGTTATTTTTACCAGATTTTGATTCTGTCTTCCGGAGCTTTGTATAATTTGTCTCCTTTTTTCACGTCAAATGCTTTGTAGAAAGCGTCAACGTTGATAAGCGGACCAAAACTTCTGAAATATCCAGGAGAATGCGGATCAGTTTTCACCTGATTCACCATATATTTCTCGCTTGATAATGTTCTCCAAACCGTTGCCCAGCTTAGGAAGAATCTCTGATCCTGAGTGAATCCACTGATTTTCCCTGGGTTTCCTTTGTCTTTCAGATACATTTGAAGGGCATCATAAGCGATGTTTACTCCACCTAAGTCAGCGATATTTTCTCCGTTTGTGAAAGTTCCGTTTACAAAAGTTCCTTTTACAGGCTCGTATTTATCATATTGAGAAGCAAGGGCTTTTGTTGCTTTTTCGAAGTTTGCTTTATCTTCCGGAGTCCACCAGTCTACTAAGTTACCGTCTGCATCAAACTGTGCACCTGAATCATCAAATCCGTGGCTCATTTCATGACCGATAACAGCACCGATACCTCCAAAGTTTACGGCAGCATCAGCATTCGGATTGAAGAACGGCGGCTGAAGGATCGCTGCAGGGAATACGATTTCGTTATTTACCGGGTTGTAATATGCATTAACAGTCTGTGGAGTCATTCCCCATTCTGTTTTATCAACCGGCTTGCCTATTTTAGCTAAATCTTTGTTATACTGCCATTCCGTAATATTCTGAAGGTTCTTGTAAAGACTTCCTCCTTTAGCTTCAGAAATGATATCTAATTTTGAATAATCTTTCCATTTGTCAGGATAAGCAACTTTTACAGTAAACTTGTTCAGTTTCTGCATTGCTTTTTCTTTAGTGGTAGAAGACATCCATGCTAAGTTATTGATATGAACAGCGAAACTTTTCTTTAAATAGTCAATCAGTTCCACCATCTGAGCTTTTGCTTCAGCAGGGAAATATTTCTCAACATATAGTTTTCCGAAAGCTTCTCCCAAAGTACCGTTGATCAACTCAAAACCTCTTTTGTTAAGAGCTCTCTGCTCCTGCTGACCTCTAAGGTATTTACCATAGAAAGCAAACTTCATGTTTCCTAAGTTTTCACTTAAGTAAGAAGCACTTCCATGGATCATGTGGAATTTCAGGTAATCTTTGATCACAGAAAGATCCTGAGCATTGATCAATTTATCAAAGTTTTTATAGAATCCTAATTCGCTGATAATTACCTTGTCGGTATTTACTCCTACTTTTTTAAGATATTCAGGGATATTTACTCCCTTTACCAACGCTGAAAGTTCAGCCATTGTTTTAGGATTGTACTGAAGGGTGTTGTCACGGCTCTGCTCATTGGTCAGGTATGTATTGGCGATACTTTTTTCAAAGTTAACAATACCTTTTGCAGCCTCATCAGCATTTTTATATCCTAATTCTTTTAGCATTGAAGCTACATATTTCTGATATTCAGCGATAGCTTCAGTATTTTTTTCATTTACTTTCTGATAGTAGTCTCTTCCTAAACCTAAAGTAGGATTTCCTAAATAAACAGCGTTCATTTTAGAATCTTTAAGGTCTGCGTCAACTCCCCATCCGTAAAGAATGTTTTCACCATCTTTGGTTACAGAAGTCAGGTAATTCTGAAGGTCAGCCATATTTTTAATGGCATCAATTTTATTCAGGTTATCCTGGATAGGTTTGATCCCGTCTGCATTTCTCTTCTGCATGTTCATATAAGTAGCATACAGGTCCTGAATCTTTTTACCTTCGCTTCCGTCAGCAAATTTATCTTTCAAAAGGGAGTTCAGGATGGTCATGGAATTGTTATCCGTATCCTCAGCAAGTTTGTTGAAGCTTCCCCATGTTGGTTTGTCAGATGGAATTTTGGCTGTTTTCATCCAGGTTCCACTCACATAGTTGTAAAAGTCATCCTGAGGACGAACTGAAGTGTCCATCAGGCTAAGGTCTAAGCCTTTGTCTGTGTTATTCACTGCTACTTTAGCAGCTTTAGCTTGTGCGCTCATAGTCGTTTGAGTGCAGATCCCTGCTATTAAAAACAAAGAAAGCGTTATTTTTTTCATTATGATAACAATTTATAGAATATGTATGATTTATTTTGAATTTGTTACTTTTCAGAAAAACAAATTTAAATAAATAAGTTGGAAGCCGGAGGATGGAAGCTGGAAGTTATGAAAGTCATAAAGAATAGTAATACTATCTCTACAATAACTCCCTGCTTATTCTTCTCACCTCCGGCTTTATCTAAGAAGTTGCTATCTCTTTTACATTTCCGGTTCTTTTCAAAAATCCCCAGGACTGCATTTCGCCTTTCAACGCTTTTCTTAAACTTTTAAATAATACGATATACATCAGCCATCTATACCCGAATCTCTGCGGAATAATATACAGGAGATTGATCAGTTTTTCCCGCTGCATGATGAATGCAATCAAAGCTAAGGAAGCATCCACCAAAAGGAAGATCAGATAATAGGTAAATATCTTATCTCCGTTTCCGGACAGGATTCCAAAGAACATAATCACATCTGCCAATGGCGAGAAAAATGGTATAATATATTGGAATAGTAAAATATTCGGCATTGCCCAAAGTCCCAATCCTTTATATCTGGGGTTAAGGAAAGTCTGTCTCTGTTTCCAGAACATCTGCATGATACCATATGTCCAGCGGAAACGCTGTTTTAAAAACTGTTTTACGGTTTCCGGAGCTTCGGTTACAGCAACAGCTCTGTTTTCGTTGGCTACCGTATATCCGGCTTTCAAGATTTTCACAGTAATATCACAATCTTCTGCCAGGGTATCAGATGAATAGCCTCCGGTTTCAATAACCACCGATCTTTTAAATGCCCCGATGGCTCCCGGAATCACAGTAATGGCATTGATGTTGGCATATGCCAGTCTGTCGAAATTCTGACTTGTTGTATATTCTATAGCCTGCCATTTGGTTAACCAGTTTACTCTGTTTCCAACTTTCACATTTCCTGCAACAGCTGCTATTTTTTCTTCAGGGTCTGAATTTAAAAACCTTGCAATCAGATATTTTACGGCATCCTGCTGCAGTTTGGTATCTGCATCAATACATACTACATATTCCGCATCTGTCTGTGATATCCCGAAGTTCAGAGCAGTGGCTTTTCCACCGTTTCTTTTGGTGAAAATTTTCAGTTTCGGATGATCAGGAAATGCTGCTTTTGCTTTATCATAAGTGGAATCCTTACTTCCGTCGTCCACCATAATAATATCAAAATTAGGATACGTCTGTTTCAGTAAATTCTGCAGGGAAGATACAATATTCACTTCTTCGTTATAAGCAGGGACAATAATGGAAACTTTCGGATAGGATTCAAGAACCGGAAACTCTCCCAACTTTTTTTCTTTTTTTCTTTCTTTAAATGCCCAATATGCCATCAGCAAAAGTCTGATCAAACCTAAAACAATGAAAATAGTAAATAATGCTACGAGAAAATGACTTACTCCATAAATAATGGTAGCCAGTACAAGATTCAGCTGCATGATGTAATATGATTTCGTTTTAGGAACTTCAGGCATCAGCTCATTTCTGCTTTTGTGCAAAATGCTGGTAAGGTTGGTAAAATGATAACCTTGTTTCTGAAGAGTCGGAATCAGAATCTTTAAAGCTTTTACCGTCTCTTCTCTGGTATCTCCGCCTGCATCGTGAAGAAGAATGATATTTCCTCTCTGCTGTCTGATGCCGGCCATTACACGTTTTACAATTTCATCTGCTTTAATTCCGGGCTGCCAGTCTTCGGGGTCTATATTTTCCCCGATGTCCAGATAATTCTGCTGTCTTGCCAAAGCTACCGGAATAATCTCTTCCGAAGTAGTAGGCTCTGAGTCTGCATTGTAAGGAGCTCTGAAAAGAATCGTACTGTGTCCTGTCACGCACTCTATCAGCAGCCTTGTCAGTTTCAATTCAAGCAAAGCTCTTTCCGGACTTACTTTTGCCACATTTTCATGGGTAAATGTATGGTTTCCGATTTCATGCCCTTCCCGATAAATTCTTTTCACAAGCGGAAGGTTCTTTTCTGCATTTAATCCTACCAGAAAGAATGCTGCCGGAACATGATATTTGGACAATACATCTAAAACCTGCGGTGTATAGGTTTCATCCGGACCGTCATCAAAAGTAAGCACAAGTTCTTTCTGAGGGGCACTTCCGTATTTCTTCACTTCATAAGAACTCGGATAGGTAACATAGTTTTCGTCTGTGATAATTTTCTCTTTCGGATCAATTTCCAACGCGATTTTTCCGTCGTGAGGGGTATTCAGAACATCCAGCACTTCCCCGTCACCGATGTAATCTACCATGGTCTGACCTTTTACATTCTCCAATGCTTTTAAATTAAGCTTTGAAAGACCGGCAAATGTAAGGTCTTTATCATAGAAGTTCCACACCCTGCTG
Source organism: Chryseobacterium gleum (assembly GCF_900636535.1). Taxonomy (NCBI): domain Bacteria; kingdom Pseudomonadati; phylum Bacteroidota; class Flavobacteriia; order Flavobacteriales; family Weeksellaceae; genus Chryseobacterium; species Chryseobacterium gleum. Next base: position 5,173,618 of record NZ_LR134289.1, on the reverse strand, counting down.
TCTTCACTTCCTAATCTCCAAAGCGCAGTTCCCGCCAAAGGATATTCTGAGGAGAAACGCATTGTATTGAAAATAGAAGCTGCATCGTTGAAAAATACGGTATGGGTCAGATTTTTAGAATCGGTGTAAGAATAATTTAAATTAAACGTATTGTCATTAAAATCAATAACCGCTTTACTGGCACTGGCTTTGGTAATTGCCTGCATGTAAGTAACAGAAGTATTATCATCCGGATTGGAACTCCAGTCATAGCCATAGGCTCCAAGGCCCAGAATGATTTTTTGCGGAGAGGTTTGTTTTACAATTTTACCTGTCTGTTCTTCGATCCATTTCTGAGAAGAAACCGGACCGGCATCACTTCCTGCAGAATACTCATCATAAGCCATCAGCACAAAATAATCCACATAAGGATTCAGTCTTGGAATATTGTAATCATCATTATCCGTCATAATATCCATAGTAACCAGCAGCTGATTCTTTTTGAAGGTTTCCGAAAGTTCTTTCATAAAAGCGATCAGATTTTCATCAGAATCCAGGTTCATATCTTCAAAGTCGATATTGATTCCCTTGAAGTGATATTTTTTACATTGTCGGGTAATATTTTGAATCAGATGGGTTCTTTTTTGCGGATCATTAAGAGCTTTTGCCAATCCTTCTGAACGGAATTCCCTGTCGAAGTTATTACTCAGCATTGGCATGGCAGCCACCCCTGTTCTTTTGATCACCTTATATCCTTCCGGATCTACATTGGTTTTCAGATCACCTGTTTTGGGATCAAGAAAAAACCATTCCGGAAAAACAAGATTCACATGTCTGATATTTCTTTTCAGAGACATCAGTGACTGAGGATCCCATGCTACATAAAATGCAGAGCGGATTCCGCCCGGAAACTGAGCCCAGTTTCTGTTTTGGTTTTTGTATCTTTCTGCTCTTGCCTTCTCAATTTTATCAAGATTGGTATGGATTGTTTTTTCAGAAATAAAGTTTCTGAAACCTTTATATTCTTTAGAAATTTTATTTTCCTGAAGGTAGGGTTTATTAGCAGTAATTACAGCTTTATAGTCTTCTTTAAAAGGAATTTTAGGACTTCTGTCCAGTGTCATCATCAGACCCAAAGCTAGCAGAAGCAGTATTCCTAGAAAGATAAAAACACGGCTTCCCCATTGTACACTTTTCCAGCGTTTCTTGCTGCTGGTCTGAAAAATCTGTTTGGAATTTTCCACGATTTTGAAATTTATTGAATGGCTTTCAAAAAGTATGAAAAACTGTATTAAAATTAATTAAAAAAAAATTAAAAAACAATCTTTTATCTAGCTGTTTATAAGAAGGCTTACCAAATCCTGAATCACCTTTTGGGAAACAAAATTCATAAAGTCTACTCTTTCCAGATGGGGCATGTATAATTTTGAGGTTACCTCCTGATCATGAATTCTGATCGTGTAGTAAACCGTTCCAACATCTTTACCGTCTTCTCCTTTTCCCGGACCTGCAACACCTGTCGTAGAAAGGGAAATATGAGTATCGAATAATTGCTGACAGCCTTTGGCCATTTCCTGTGCTACCTGTTCGCTCACCACGGTAAACTGTTCTACAGTATCTTTGGAAATATTTAAAATTTTAATCTTTTTCTCCGTAGCATAGGCAACCATTCCTCCAAGGAAATATTTTGAACTACCGGAAACTGAGGTGATCATTTTTGCCAGCTCTCCTCCTGTACAGCTTTCTGCAGTAGAAATTGTCAGATTTCTTTCGGTAAGCATTTCTGCCAGGATTTTTTCAATCTTATCCTCAGATACTGCAATGACGTGTCCTTCTACCAAAGGAAGCAATTTCTGGATTTCTTCTTCTGTCTGTTGTTTCAGCAGCTCTTCATTATCACCTGAAGCTGTCAGACGAAGCTTTACGCGGGTACCAACCGGAAGATAAGACAACGCAATATTTTCCGGAAGTGCCAGCTCCCAGTTTTCAATTTTATCAGCAAGAATACTTTCAGGAATTCCGACCACAGAAACAATCCGGGTATGGATATAATGAAGCCTGAATCTTTTCTGCAGATAAGGAATAATCTGATCCTTTATAAGCGGTTTTACCTCGTAAGGAACTCCCGGAAGGCTGTAGCACAATTTCCCGTCCTGTTCCATCATCATACATGGAGCCGTACCGTAATGGTTCTGAAAAACGATGGATTTAGTCGGAACAAAAGCCTGTTCGCGGTTTCTTTCAAGAATATCTGCTCTTCCGCGACGTTCCATATAGCCTTTCAAATGGTTGAATGTCACCTCATCCAGCGCAATTTCATCATCGAAATATTCAGCCAATGCTTTTTTGGTTTTATCATCCCGGGTTGGCCCAAGTCCTCCTGTTGTAATGACTAAATCGCCAATTTCAAAGGCGTTATTCAATGCATTTTTAATCGTATCAATTTCGTCTGAGATCGTAAGAATCTGAATAACTTTTATTCCTATATTTTTAAGTTCCGAGGCAATAAAATTAGAATTGGTATCTACCGTATTTCCGGAAAGGATTTCATCACCGATAGTAATCAGAACAGCTTTTTCCATATGCTTTTTTGTTGCAAAAAATTCTATGCAAATGACGGAAAAATCTCTGGTCACAGCAATATAAATTGATTTTTTCTATTTTTGACGAAATTATCTAAAACTACAATAAGAATTATGTCTAAATATGATGACGCTTCATGGCATTATGGTGGTGACTTTCCTGAAGGACTTCCTCAGAAAAACGGAGCAACACATACAGGAATGTTCCTGAACTGGTGTATTCACAATAACCTTATTTCTGATGAACTGAAAGAAGATGCTGCAGAGGGAATAGAAAGAGTAAAACGAAGAGAAATGACTGGAGCTGAGTTTGTCATGGACTACTGTGATGGTAAATTTTCTGAATATGACCTGAATGAACTTGGAAATCTTTTTGCAAAGGATTATTATGCAGACGATACCGTTTTTGGAAACAGATACAGCTCATTTGCTGATGATTACGTTAATATTTTTGATGCTAAAGCAGAAGAAAACGACTATGAATATGAAACTTTCTATCATATTGAGGATACCTACGAAAACTATGATCTAATGAAACAGGTTATCGATCACCGTTTTGAAGAATGGAAAGAATACATTAACAGTTAAAAGGTAAAAAGGCAAAACCGTAAAACAAAATATTGATCTGCCTTTGACGGTTTTGCCCTTTCGCAATTTTGCTCTTTTGCTTACTGCTCTCTATTGATTATGCCTCACCCAGATCAGTTCATCGGTATTATACCCGATCTTTTTTGCTTTCTGAATGAAACGCTGACGTATGCTTTCCGGAATGCTGGTGGTACGGGAAAGAATCCACAGATATTTTAAACTGCTCCCGGCAACAAGGGCATACTGATAGTCTTCATCAATATCTATGACGTTGTAACCTGCCCAGATGGGTTTAAAAAATGAAACTTTGAGACGGGCTTCTTTCGGATCTTTCACAAACTTAGCTTCACCGATAGATTCATTCCATACTTTTTTAACGTAATCATAGCCTTTGTTTCTGACCTGAACAGTCCCATCCGGATTCTCAGTATATTCTGCCGTCACATTCTCCATATTTTTCTCGAATCTGTAGTCAAAACGGGCTATTTCATACCATCTGCCAAGATATTTTTTAAGATTAAAATTCTTTACAGCAGATGCTCCTCTCGGAATTCTTACAGAATAGGAATTAAAAACGATAAGCCCCAGTGCACCTAAGGAAACGGGAAGTATAATTTTATGAATAGTTTTCATGACAGGAATATTTTGGTGGTTATTATAGAACGTCAAAAATAATGCCTTTGGTCTGTTAAGATACAATAAATTCTATGAAAATACTTTCAGGAAATTATCTTTAAAGCTGCCTGAAACCTCAATTTCTGTATCGTCAGAGAGCATTACTGTTCCGCTTTTATGATATGATTTAACAAATGTTGTATTGATGATATGAGAACGGTGAACCCTCACAAAAGGATTTTCCAGAAGGTCATCAAAATGTTTCAGAAACCGGCACACCATCTTCTTTGAACCGTCTTTAAGGAATACCTGAGTAAAGTTTCCGTCTGCTTGAAGCCTCACAATATCTTCTGTTTTTACCACATCAAATCCTTGTAAAGTTGGTAAGATCAACTGCTGCTTTTCAGGTTTCAATTTCAGATTTTCAAGAAGGATTTTATTCCGGTTGAGTTCTTCTTTTTTCTCAAGACTTTCCGCGACTTTATTAACTGCAAGAATCAATTCCTGAATATCTATGGGTTTTAAAATATAATAACTTGCCGATTTGTTTAGAGCCTGCAAAGAATATTGTGAAAAAGCGGTGATGAAAATGGTTTCGTAGGGAACTTCTTTGGTAGCTTCCAGAACATCAAAAGCATTCCCAAAAGGCATTTCTACATCCAGAAAGACCAGTTGAGGCTGTTTTTCGGTAATTAATGGAACTGCTTCTTTGATATTTTCAGCTTCGCCCAAAATTTCCACCTGCGGGCAGTATTTGGTAAGATAGCTTCGCAAAACTTCTCTTGCTATGAGTTCATCATCTACAATGACAGCTTTTATTTTCATTACATCGGATATTAGGTGGCAGTAATCGGTTTCAGGTGCAAATTAGGAATATTTATCCAACCTTACAATTTGCTGATACGAGTTCTCCAGCCATACTTTTGGTCATTTTTATTGCAAGAAAGATGCAAAAGAATTATTTTAGGGATTAAAATTAATAAACCACACCAAATCATATGAAATCAAAGCTTCTTATTCTTTGCTGCATAAGTGTATTCAATTTTTCTTTTTCACAGATGAAAATCACGGAAAGAGAGGATCTCAGTAAGATCAATAAAAACTGGAGACTTACAAAAACCCATTCCGGAACGTACGGAATTTCAGATAAAAGTGGAAAAATTATTGTTCAGCCAGTGTATTCCAGGATTAACAAATTTGGTGAATACGCTGATGATCTGGCACTGGTAAAAAACATAGCGGGAACCTATGGATTTATTAACCGTTCTGGTACGGAAATCATTCCTGCTCATTATGAACTGGACTATCTGGAAAAGAATTTTTCTGTATTAAAGAAAAAATACATCCAGTAGAAATCACAGATCAATCTGGATTAAATTACTTCAGATTGATCTGAATGGTTACCATAACACCGTTGCTATTTTCCTTATCTTTTACCGAGCAGGTGATCTCTTTTTTGTATAAATCATTCAGCAAATGAATTCTTTCCAGCGTATTTTTCATTCCCCTGCCCTCCCGCGTTTTCTGGTGCTGGGTTTTCTGTTTTTTGCTTTCTTCGATTCCTATTCCGTTGTCTTCGATGAGGATTTTAAGATGTGATTCGCTTTTCTCAAAGCTTAATTTTAAAAATCCCTTATCCGTTCTGTAGCGGAGTCCATGCCAGACAGCGTTCTCAAGAAACGGCTGTATCAGCATTCCCGGAACCAGAAGGCTATGCATATTCAGATTTTCATCCACTTCAATTTCGTAATCAAATTTATCGGCAAAACGTGTTTTTTCTAAAGCAAGATAATTCTGAAGAAGGTCAAGTTCCTGCTGGAACGGAATAAAATCTTCTGTAGAGTTCTCCATCACCCCGCGCATCAGCTTAGAGAATTTGGTCAGATACTGATTGGCTTCCAGCTCATTATTGGTAGCTATAAAATGATTAACACTATTTAAACTGTTAAAAATAAAATGAGGATTCATCTCTCTGCGCAGCGACTGAAGAGCTATTTTCTTATTTTTCGTCTGAACTTTTTTCAATGTTATGAAAATGAAAATAATGAGCCCGGTGAGCAAAATCAATGCGCCAATCAGACTGTAATTAAATACATTTTTCTTTCTGATAAGTTCGTCTTTGAGTTCTTTTTCTTTTTCCAGCTGTGAAATTCTCTGTTCTGTATCTTCCAGAATTTTATTATCAACGAGGCTTCTGTCTTTGGAAACGAGATTGGGAAGTTTTCCCAAAAAGTCCCTGTACAGCTGGACTGATGCATCAATATTGCCTGAAATCGCATACAGGCTGTCCAGTTTTTTTACACTTCTTTGTGCTTCCAGTGTATGACCTTTGTCTAGGGCAATTCCGTAAGCATTTTTCAAAAGGTCTACCGCTTCCTTCGGATCATTTTTCTTAATATAGATATCTGCCAATTCCTGAATCTGATTGACTTTTTCCTGCGAGTTTTCTTTTACGAAATCTTCTTTCAGCACTTTCTTTTTGGCTTCAATAGCTTTTTCAAAGTTTTTGTTTTCCACGTACAGGTCAGCTAATTTCTGGTTGATGGCCAATGCCTGCTGAGGAGCTTCTCGCTTCGAAATTTTATAGGCTGTGTTCAGATTTTCTTCAGCGCTGGAAACATCTTTCTGTTTCAGGTTAACATCGGCCAGCTGGCTGTAGCTTTCTGCAAGATCTCCCTGCTCACTTTCTTTTTTGCTCAGATTAATATTATTCTGAATAGCTTCTGCTTTCAATTCAGGTGTAGGGGAAGAAAGCCTTGCCACATCATTAGAATTTACAGCCTTACTTTTTTCGCTGTAACTTACCTGTGCAGCCGTGCTGTAATTGCTTATGGCTGGTGTTATTTTATTCTGTTTCTCCTGTGACTGGGCTAATCTTCGGGCTGCTTTCTCAATATTAGGTTTGTCATTGAGTTTTTCATACAGCTTTTTAGCTTTGGTATAATATTCTTCACTTTTCGGAAAGTTTTTGCTGTTAAAAAATGTTTCACCAATATTATAATAAGAATCTGCCTGTACAGGTTCATTTTTAGTGTCCATTGCTTTTTTCAGCCTCTTTGTTTCAACCTGTACTTCTTCCACAGCAGTACTGCTGTTGGTAGTGGTCTGGGAAGATATGGTATTGCCCCAAAGCACCAGTAAAAAGATCATAAAGAGTGTAAGCGTTTTCATAAAACAAAGATATACATATATATAGTATGCCCAAAAATCATTCACCAAGTGAAAGCTCCATTTCACCAAGTCTTCCGTTTTTCCGCTTCTGATCTGGGTAATTTTACATCAGAATTAAAAATTTAAAAACAGGAAATTATGAAATTGAAACATTTTTTATTAATCGGAATTTTAACCCTTGGAAGCTTTGTAAATGCCCAGGAAGTAAAGAAAAATGCAATTGAAGTAACAGGTGTTGCCGAAATGGAAGTAGAACCGGATGAAATCATCTTAAGCATCGGAATAAAAGCAGATAACAAAAATGATCTGGCAGATAATGAGAAGAAGTTATTTGATATCCTGAAAAACGCAGGTGTAAAGAACGAAGATATCAAGTTCAAATCAATGTATCAGAATATCTATTCTAAAACAGCTAAGTTTTCTAAGAACTATCAGTTTAAAGCCAGCACAAAATCAAGTCTCAGCAAAATCTTTGAAGACCTTAATCAGAAATGGGTAAGCAGCCTGAATATTGCTGAGGTGAAGAATACCAAAATTGCAGATTTCAGAAAAACAGTAAAGATCAATGCTTTGAAAGCAGCCAAAGAAAAAGCAGATTATTTATTGGAAAGTATGGGTAAAAAGACAGGAAATGCGCTTGAAATTGTAGAGATAGAAGATTACACCAGCGATACGATTATGCCCGTAGCTTACAGAGGAAAAGCAAGCAATATCCAGCTGGAAATGGCTGATGCGCCGGTAGATTTCTCTTTTGATAATATTGAAAATATCAAACTGAAATACAGTATTAAAACAAAATACGAAATCCTTTAAAATAACAGATTTAAAAGACAGTTCCTTTGGGAGCTGTTTTTTATTCCATTTCTTCTTCCGAGCCCACCAAGTCGAACGGCAGCTTCACCAAGTTTCCTGATTTCAAGCTTCAAATAGGGATAATTTTACTTCAGGAATTTACAATTATAAGGATTTAAAGATTTCCGATTACAACAAATAACCAATAAAAAACAACAATATGACAACGTTAAAAATCTTAGCACTTGCAGCGGGTACAGCTTTAGTAAGCTCCGGGAAATTTCCAGAAAACCATACTGTAAACAGTAATACCGGCAATCATTTAACGGTACAAAAGACGACATTGATTCCGGTAACCTCAACTGTAAAAGACAATAAAATTCAGGTTGCCCTTCTTCTGGATACCTCCAACAGTATGGACGGATTGATTGATCAGGCAAAATCCAGACTGTGGAATATTGTGAATACGCTGACGACTCTTAAATATAATGGCAAGGCTCCCGAGATTGAAATTGCCCTTTACGAATACGGCAACGACGGAATCCGTGATGAAAATTATATTCGTCAGGTCACTCCTCTTACCCAGGATCTTGATCTTGTTTCGGAAAAGCTGTTCGCCTTAAGAACCAATGGCGGCAGTGAATATTGTGGTGCTGTGATCCGTGACGCTGCTGCCAATCTGAACTGGGACAGCAATGATAAAAGTATGAAACTGATTTATATTGCAGGAAATGAAGCATTTGATCAGGGAAAAATAAATTATAGAGAGGTTGTTTCAAAAGCAAAAAATAAAAATATTTACATCAACACTATCTTTTGTGGAAGCCGGGAAGAGGGAATCCAGACGTTCTGGCAAAACGGAGCATCATTGGGAGGTGGAAAATATTTCAATATCGACAGTGACAGAAAGGTACTCTATATTGAGACCCCTTATGATACCAGAATTTCCGAATGTAATGCAAAGCTGAATGATACTTATATCTATTACGGAAATCATGGTTCAGAATACAGACTTAAGCAGATTATACAGGATAAAAATGCAGAAATGCAGTCAGCTTCCAACCTGGTGGAAAGAGCTGTTGCCAAATCCAAAAAGAATGCTTACAAAAATGATCACTGGGATCTGGTAGATAAGGCTGAAAAAGATGCCGGATTTATTGCCACAGTAAAAGAAAGTGAACTCCCCGCAGAGTTGAAAGGAAAAAGCAAAGAAGAAATTCAAAAAATGATTGTGACGAAGGCTGCAGCCCGGGAAAAAATACAGAAAGAAATAGAGGAACTTTCCAAAAAACGCCAGACTTATATTGATTCCGAAATGAAAAAAAGAGGAACAGGTGATTCTGACGATTTGGGAAAAGCTATTGAAAGTTCTATTCTTGAACTGGCAAAAAAGAATGGGTATAGTTTGTAGTTAAAGCGGGTTTAAGCCCGCTTTTATGTTATTCAATAATTTTTGTAAAAAAAACTCTTTTATAACAGAAGTAATTTAGTTTAGATTCCTACGGAATGGCACAATTGAAATAATGATTTATCCAGGCAGTATGTCATTCCGCAGGAATCTAAATAAACCTTTATACCGGGCAGGCTCAAAAGAGCTGTCTGGTTTTTGTTTTAACCACCCCGTCAAAATTCTTTGAATTTTGCCATCCCTCCACAGGAGGGGAATTGAGCACTGTTATTAGGACAATCTATCTTCCAAACTTAAAATATCTTGATAACGGGTGCTTTTTATTCTTCATAAATAAAGAAGCCATTTCCATTCCTGTCACGGAAAAAGTAATTCCGTTTCCTCCGAAGCCCAGCACAAAATATGAATTTTTAAATTTTTTATGTTCACTGATATAGGGTAATCCGTCTTTTGTTTCTCCAAAAGTCCCTGCCCATACAAAATCAGGATAAAAGTGGTAATCCGGCTTTATTTTCTTTAATGTTTTTATGATTTTTTTCTCTTTTATATTTAAAATAGCATCACGTTTTTCTGCATTATAAAAGTCTTCATCCTCACCTCCCATCAAAAGCCTTCCGTCATCAGTCGTACGCATATAGAGATAAGGAGCATCGGTATTCCAGACCAGTGTACTGGTTATATTTTTAAACTTGCTTTTATCAATTTCCGAAACGACAGCATAAGTACTTTTCAGGGTAACAAAGTTTTCCTTCAGCAGATTTTTACTTTCATAGCCTATACAGTAAATAATCTTTTTAGCTTTGATCTGATATCCGCTGTCTACCGTAACGAGATTAAACCCTTTATGCTCTTCTACTTCTACCATTTCTGTCTTATCAAATATTTTCAACCCTTTCTTTACATTATGCTGAAAAAGCTCATGTGCAAACTGAAAAGCATCGATACTAGCTCCTTGTTTAGATAATATCCCGCCGTAAGTATTTTCAAATCCGAACTGTTCCAAAATCTGATCTTCAGAGAGCCATTTCACTTCAAATCCTGCATTTTTTCTCGCCTCAAATTCTTTTTTCAGCCATGCTACGTCTTTCTTTTTGGAAGCATAGTACAATGATTTCTTACGTTTAAAACCGGCATCAGACCGTACGAGTTTTGCCAGCTTTTCTATTATATCAATAGCGTCACTACAGGCGTTATAGCTTAAAACAGCACCTTTTTCACCAATTTGTTCTATCAGTTCATAGAGCGGAACATCTATTTCGTACTGCAGCATTGAAGTGGTGGCAGAAGTACTTCCATTACATATTTCCCGCTTATCAATAAGAATGGTGTCATATCCGTCTTCTATCATCTGATGAGCGATCAGGCTTCCCGTAATACCGCCTCCTACAATAAGAACATCACATGATTCATTTGATTTTAATGAAGGATAAGATGCTAACAATCCGTTTTTTAAAAGCCAGAAAGGTTCATTTGATTTGAGATCCATATTAATATTTTACACTGAAACTAACAACATTTATACCTTTTTTAACAATTTTCCCACAAATTATGGTGTAATTATTGTTATTCTTTTAAACTGAACCACCATAAAATATTGATTATGATAACAATTATTCCAGAAGCCCCGGAGAATGTTGCGGCATTCAATGCAACGGGAGAAGTAACAAAAGAGGATTTTGAAAAACTGGTAATTCCGCGTGTAAAAGAGAAGGTAGAGCAGTTCGGTGAGCTGAATTATTTATTGTATTTGGATACCGATCTGGATAATTTTACCATGGGTGCGTGGCTTGAAGATTTGCTGCTGGGACTGAAAAATCTTACCAACTGGAATCGTTCGGCCATTGTTACTGATAAAGAAGGAATACGTAATTTTACCAGTATCTTCAGTGTTCTGATGCCGGGAGAGTTTAAGTCTTTCCCCAAAGAAAATTTATACAATGCCCTCTATTGGTGCAAAAACGGAGATGAAGTAGAGGCATAGACTTATCTTATACAAAAGAACCTGTTTCTCTCTGAAACAGGTTCTTTTTTTATCTTCAGCTATAATAACCGTACACTTATTGATCACAGGAAACACACTCTGCAACAGTTTCCTCTTCATTTTGAGTCTGAGTTCTGTACAGATACATATATCTTATACTTACAACCAAACCAATAAAGGTCATCCCCACTCCTACCAGTGAAGGATAATTGAATGAATACCCGTATTCCAAAGGAATTCCTCCAAGAAAAGCTCCCATTGCATTCGCAATATTAAAACCGGCCTGCATAAAAGCGGCAGCCATCATTTCACTTTTCGGGGCAGCTTTCATCATCATAATATTGATGGGTGATGCGATAGACATTGATAAAGCACCGCACATAAATGTAAGTACCAAAGCAATATTTTTATACTCTGCAAGGAAGAAAACTCCTCCAAGGGAAATCATCATCAGGAAGATCAGGAGTACACAGGTCTTTTCAGGACCTAATTTATCTGAAACAACGCCTCCCACAAGATTTCCTACCACCATACCGGCTCCGGCAAGAACCATTACATAAGCCATCTGACTGCTTTTGATTCCGGCAACAATGGTCATCAGAGGGGTAATATAGCTTAACCATGTAAAAAGTCCTCCAAATCCGATTGCTGTAATAGCCAATACCAGCCACGACTGTTTATTTTTAAGGAACTTCAGTTCTTCCATGAAATGAGTATTCTGGTTGGATTCCAGATTCGGAAGCCAAAGTTTTAAAAATAGAATGGCAAAAAGTCCAATCACTGCTACAATCGCAAAGTACAGTCTCCAATGGAAGATATGTCCGATATAAGTAACCAGAGGAACCATTGCAAGATTGGCAACCGTAAGCCCGGTAAACATCATGGATATATAAAATGCCTCTTTTCCTTTTCCAGCCATTCTTGAAGCAACCACTGTTCCTACTCCGAAGAAAGCACCGTGAGGCAGTCCGGACAGAAAACGGATAGCTAACATACTGTTGTATCCAGGAGCAATTGCAGAAAGAGCGTTAAACAGTGTAAAAAGGATCATAAAAGCCATCAGGACCTTTTTAGGCGGAAATTTTACGGAATATCCGATCAGAATGGGAGCCCCGATCACCACCCCCATGGCATAAGCTGAAATCAAATGACCGGCCTGCGGTATTGTAATCTGTAGTGTTTTTGCTATATCCGGTAACAGTCCCATTACGGTAAATTCCGTAGTTCCTATTCCCAAACCACCGATAGCCAGTGGTATTATTCTTCTATCAATCTTCATTATATCTAAATCTTTTCTGAATTAATTTTTTTAATCACTTGTTCACTTCTGTTTTGAAAGTGCAAAATTCGAAAGAAATTTTGAAATTCACTTCTCTTTGAATGATAAAAATTTGCTCCATATTAACCTTTTTAATTAATTTTAAATTCAGAAATAATCAAAACAGAACAAGATGAAAATCCAGAAAGAAATTATTGAATTTGAAAAAGGGAAATCATTCAAATTGTTTGCCCCTTCCCTGAAAAACTGTTTTTTCTGGCATTATCATCCGGAAATTGAACTGGTATATGTAGAAGCAGTGAATGGCATCCGGCATGTTGGGAAAAATATTTCAGGTTTTACAGACAGTGATCTTCTGCTGATAGGCTCCAATGTTCCTCATCTTAATTTTGATTACGGTATTCAGACTGAATGCAAACAGCTTGTCGTACAGATGCGGGAAAGCTTTCTTCAGGATATTATTCTTCCTGTTCCTGAATTTGAAAATATCAAAGTGCTTTTAGAACGTTCTTATCTCGGATTATCATTCTCCGGAGAAACCAAAAATACAGTTATTGAAAAGCTGCAGATTATTAAAGATAAAAGCTCTTTTGAGTCTTTGATGGGATTGATTGAAATTTTACAGATTCTCGCAGATTCAACGGAAGTGAAAGAACTTAATAAAGAAGATACCAGAATCAAATGGTTTCTGAATGATAAAATCAGAATGGGAACCATCTACGATTATATTCACGAAAATTATGACAGAAAACCTAATGTGAATGAAATTGCAGAAATTGTGAGTCTGAGTACTCCGGCTTTCTGCCGTTATTTTAAAAAGCAGACCAACATGACATTTACAGATTTTGTTAACAATTACAGGATCAATCAGGCTAAAATATTTCTTCTGAAGGATCAGTCTGTAACAGAAGTCTGTTTTCAGGTAGGTTTTGAGAGTCTTTCGTATTTTAATAAACTATTCAAGCAGCATACAGGAGAAACACCTTCTGAGTTTAAGAAAAAGCATTTCAGACCTATTGAAATCAATGGAAAAATTGCACCTATTACCAGGGAAACAGTTTGTAATAAGTAGATTTTAGACCACCCCTCCAAAGGATGGGAATGATGACAGTGGTTATTGTAAAGATTGCCACATTCATTAGCTAATCCCAGTCACCTATAATCCGCTACCTGCTACCTGCTACTTAAAAAACAAAAAACCGCTCATTGCTGAACGGTTTATATTTTAATGAATATGTTTTTCTGCGTGGTAAGAACTTCTTACAAGAGGAGAGCTTTCAACGTGTCTGAACCCTAAACTTCTTGCAAAATCTCCGAATTCATCAAACTCTTCCGGAGTAATGAATTTTTTTACAGGAAGATGTTTTTTAGTCGGTTGCAGATATTGACCAAGTGTAATTACATCTACATTGGCATTTCTGATATCTTCAATAGTCTGGAAAACCTCATCTTTGGTTTCACCCAATCCAAGCATTACTCCTGTTTTGGTTCTTCTTTGTCCGGCTTCTTTCAGATATCTTAATACTTCAAGACTTCTTTCGTATTTTGCCTGGATTCTCACTTCTCTGGTAAGACGTTTTACTGTTTCCATATTGTGAGAGATCACTTCAGGCGCCACTTCTACGAGTCTGTCAAGGTGTTTTGTAATACCCTGGAAATCCGGAATCAGGGTTTCCATTGTGGTTCCCGGAGAAATTCTTCTGACAGCATTTACTGTTTCTCCCCAAAGAATAGAACCCATATCTTTCAGATCATCGCGGTCTACAGAAGTAAGAACGGCATGTTTGATCTTCATCAATTTGATAGATCTTGCCACTTTTTCAGGTTCATCCCAGTTGACATCGAGAGGTTTTCCTGTTTTTACACCACAGAATCCACAGCTTCTGGTACAGATATTTCCTAAAATCATGAAAGTAGCTGTACCTTCACCCCAGCATTCTCCCATATTTGGGCAGCTTCCGCTTTGGCAAATGGTATTTAATTTATATTTATCAACCAAAGTTCTCAGCTCTCTGTAATTCTTTCCGGTAGGAAGTTTTACGCGGATCCATTTTGGTTTTTGAACGGTAGTGTCTTGAACTGAATTTTCCATTTCTAAAATTGAAGTTCAAAGTTAAGGAATTTTTAATGGAAACCATCAACCGGAAATATTGATGAAACTGATCATCCGAAATTCATTTGTATATTTATGGCTCCAAAATATTCTTATGAGAACAATATTATTTCTTTTATTGATGGTATGCGGAGTATTCTGTTTTGCTCAGGAACAGCTGCAACCGGTAGGTTCTACGGTCATCGAAACGGTAGACGGAGATCTTGATGGTGACAAAATTCCTGAAAAAGTAATTGTTTACAACACCAAGGATACCACGGATATGGGAAACATGCGTGAAATTCAGATCCTGAAAAAAGTGAACGGAAAATGGACGATCCTGGAAAAATCAAGAAATGCAGTAATGGAAAGCCGTGCAGGCGGAATGATGGGAGATCCTTATGGGGAAACCAAAATTGAAAAAGGAATTCTGATCATTTCACAGAATGGAGGAAGCAGCTGGAAATGGAATGTAACAGATAAATACCGATATCAGAACGGACATTTTGAATTAATAGGAACTTCTTCCACTTCAGGAAGGCCGGGAGATTACTGGAAGGATATTGATTTTAACCTTTCTACAGGACAGCTGAACTATTCAAAAGAGGTAGAAAATACTGCTGAATATGGTAAGTCTTTAAAAGAAACTTATATTAAAAAAGGAGTAAAGATCAATCTTCAAAACAGAAATCAGGAAAAGCAACAAAAAATAGTGCTTCCAAAAACAAAAGAGGAAGTGTATTTTTAAATAAAAACCGTGGGATTTAAGTTTTGGCTAAAGCCAATTTTGAATTTTAATTTTTAGTGAACGGGCTAAAGCCCGTTCCTATTGAATAGAATTGACTTTTCTGATATTTAATTATCATCAAATTCATTATTCTTCAACAATTCAGCTAAGACTTTTTTAGCGCGCATTACCCGTACTTTGGTATTCGCTACCGAAATACCCAGTTCTTCAGCAATTTCCTTGATGCTTTTTTCTTCAAAAAATCTCAGTTTAATAATATCCTGATAATTGGCATCCAGGGATTCTATGGTTTTGATGATTTTCTTCTGTTCTTCTTCGGAAATCAGAAGTTCTTCCGGAGATTTTGCATATTGATTTTTAACTTCGTCAAGGTTTTCAACGGCATCTTCAGTGTCACGGTTCTTTTTTCTCCAGAAATCAATTACGGTATTCTGGGCAATAGTCAGCACCCAGGTTTTAAACTGAAAATGAGGATCAAACATATCCAGTTTCGAAAGTACTTTTGAAAAAACATTTACAGTAATTTCATCGGCATCATTTTCGTCTTTCACCTTCTTCATCACAAATGAGAAAACGTCCACCCAAAAAACATTAATGAGTTTAGTCTGGGCCTTCTGGTCTTTATCTTTGGCCTTCTGGATGAGCAGGAATAGCTGTTCGTCGTTCATTACTAACAAATATAGAGTATTTGGGGTGAAAAACAAAGGATGGGAAGGGTAAAGTGGTAAAAAGGCTAAAAGGCAAAACGGTAAAACAGCAAAATAGCAGATTAATCATTTATTGTATAATATTTGCATTGTTCCAATATAGCTACAAAAAATCGCTTCACAATTTACCATTAATCTTTTTTGCATTTTTGCCCTTTTGCTGTTTTGCTTTTTTCCCCTTAATACTTCTGAATTTATTATCTTTGCATCTTAAAATTTTAAAGTTAAAAATCAATGAATTCCTTTATAGAAGAACTGAAATGGCGTGGTCTTTTTGCCGATATGATGCCTGGAACCGATGAACAACTGAATAAAGAGGTAACTACTGCATATATTGGTTTTGATCCTACTGCCGATTCTTTACATATCGGAAGTCTTATCCAGATAAAAATCTTAGCTCACTTCCAGCAGCATGGCCATAAGCCTATTGCTTTGGTAGGAGGTGCTACAGGAATGATCGGAGATCCGTCAGGAAAATCAGCAGAGAGAAATCTTCTGGATGAGGAAACCCTTTTACATTATGTTGACTGTTTAAAGAACCAACTTTCAAAATTCTTAAATTTTGAAGGAAACGAGCCAAACAAAGCAGAGCTGGTTAACAACTACGACTGGATGAAGAATATTTCTTTCCTTGATTTTGCTAAAAATATCGGGAAGAATATCACTGTCAATTATATGATGGCTAAAGATTCTGTAAAGAAAAGATTCTCAGGAGAAGGCGGTGCAGACGGAATGAGTTTTACAGAATTCACTTACCAGCTCATCCAGGGGTATGATTTCCTTCATCTATACCAGAACAATAATGTAAAACTGCAGATGGGAGGTTCTGATCAGTGGGGAAATATCACAACAGGAACAGAACTGATCCGTAGAAAAGCTCAGGGTGAAGCATTTGCATTAACGGTTCCTTTGATCACAAAAGCTGATGGTTCCAAATTCGGAAAGTCTGAAAGTGGGGAAAATTACTGGCTGGATAAAAAGAAGACATCTCCTTACAAATTCTACCAATTCTGGCTGAATGCTACTGATGAAGATGCTGAAAGATTCATCAAGTTCTACACTTTCTTAGGAAAAGAAGAAATTGAAGCTTTAATTGAAGAACATAAAACAGCCCCACACGAAAGAAAGCTACAGAAGAAACTTGCAGAAGAAGTTACCGTTTGGGTACATGGGAGAGAAGAGTATGAAAAAGCATTGAAAGCTTCTGAAATTCTTTTCGGCCGTTCTACGGCTGAAGATCTGGTAAGCCTTGATGAGGAAACTTTCCTGGAAGTTTTTGACGGTGTTCCTCAAAAAGAAATTGCAAAAGCTGATGTTCTGGGAGTGAATATTGTTGATCTTCTTTCTGAAAAATCAGGCTTCTTAAAATCGAAGAGTGAGGCACAAAGAGAGATTAAAGGAAACGCCATCTCAGTCAACAAGCAAAAAGTGAATGATACTTTTACAGCTAATGAAACAGATCTTATTGATGGTAAATTCTTATTGTTACAAAAGGGCAAAAAAAGCTACTTTATTGTCAAAGTAGGCTAATCTGAAAGACCATATAAAAATCGGCGCTGAGATGAATCTCAGCGCCGATTTCATTTCCTAAATAAATTTAATATTAAAATGTATAGCTTGCAGTAGCCGACAAATACTGTCCGCTGGAAGTTCCTTCTTTCTTCAGCTCTCCGTCTACCCAGATCTGAACTTTCAAAGTTGCAGAAGCATCCGGTCCGACAGCGTTTACTCCAACAGTTGCGTTGTATGCTCCCGGTTCTGATGTTACCTCAGGGCTGCTCCATGTTGTTCCGCTAAGACTTGTTGCAGTGGTAGGGTTACCATCAATTCCGTACACCGCTACCTCAATATTACTGCCTGAAGAAGCGATTGCTTTAAAGACCACTTTATGACTTTTCCCTGCTCCATTCACATTATCATCATCATCTTTACTGCATGACGCTGTAAATCCAATCAGCATTGTTGCTATTACTGCAATGAATGCGCCTCTTAACAGCTGATTCATACTCATTTTTTTCATAATCTTTTGTTTAAATTTTAGTTACTATATTGAATATTCTATGATTCATGATTTGATATGTGCAAAGCTATGAGCCTCATCTACGTCTATCAATCCTGAAAAACAAGTAATTTTTTCTACCTAAATTCTGGTATTTTTTATGCTATTTTTTTTAATTAAATTGAGCGTTAAAAAAATATTTTTCAGAATTGATCTATAATGAAGAGATTATTTGTCCTGTTAAGCCTGTTTTTATCTTTTGCGTTACAATCCCAACAAATCATTCCGCTTAATGAAAAATCATATATAGACAGCTTACAAAACATTACAAAAGGAAACTACGCTGATATTTCAAAAGCAACGGCATCTTTCCTTTTATCCAATTATTTCCGTAACAGTGATTCTGTTTTAAGTAAGCGATACCTTTCCAACGGAAAAACCCTGGCTCGAAACCAGCCTTTTATTTCGGCCAAATATTACTATTACGAAGGACAATATAACCTGGACAGAAATAAGAAGAAAGCTGCAGCTTCCTATCAACAGGCTATCCGCTCTTTATCTAAATTTAAAAATGAAGAATCCGATTTTCTTCAGGCCCTTGCCTGGTACAGCTACGGAGTTTCACAAAAGGATAAAGAGGGTTATGTTCCTTTGGTTAAAATCATGCTTGAAAAGAGCATCCCGCTGGTTGAAAAATATAGAAACAGCAGAAACCTGGGATTTCTGTATACTCAGCTTGCAGTGATTCTTACTTATAATGCCCAGTTTAAAAAAGCTGAAGGTTACAATAATAAAGCTCTGAAAATTCTTGAAAAACAATACCCGAATTCTGCTGAGCTATTTTTTACCTATCTCAATTCTGCCAACAATTTCTGCTATCAGGCTAATGGAGATCAGGCTGAAAAGTATTTGAATAAAGCCGAAAAACTCATCAGATCATATCCTGAATCTTCATCCAATGCCTATTATTATTACAGCAAAACCCTTTTGTATATTACCCGGCAAAAGAATGAAGAAGCGCTCCCTGTAATAGAAAAAGGAATTTTTTATACCAGAAAGTACAACCAGAACCTTCTGGCTCAAATGTTTTATTTCAACAAGTTTGACATTTTAAAGAAACTTAAAAGATATAAGGAGGCTAAAACTACTCTGGAAGATGTTTTAACAGAAAAGTCTCTGGCTATTGATCTGAATAACAGAAAAACCTTTTATAAGCAGCTATCCCTGCTTAGCGAAGAATTGGGAGACACTAAAGAAGCGCTGCTGTGGGAACAGAAATATTCTAAACTTAACGATAGTTTGAATACCGAAAGTGTTAAGCTTGAAATCAATAAACTCGAAACTAAATTCAATACTGCTGAAAAAGAAAGAAAAATCGCAACCTTAAATGCTGAGAAAAATCAAAAAGATCTTGAAGTCAACAAAAAGAATTCTTATCTGTGGGGAATGGGACTTGTCCTATTGCTTGTGCTAAGTCTTCTCATCTTTTTGCTGGTTATTTTCAGAAAAAACAAAAAAATAAACGAGCAAAAACTCAATGATATTAAGCAAAAGGAAGAATTGTCATTAACCAAAGCCATTCTTGATGGTGAGGAAAGGGAAAGAGAACGTATTGCAAGGGATCTTCACGACGGTCTTGGCGGCATGCTGGCTGGTGTAAAGATCAATTTTTCAACCTGGTCTTCCAGTCATTTAAACCCGGAAAAGGATCAGGAGTTTTATAAAATTCTCGGACAGCTGGACAATTCTGTAAGTGAGCTCCGTCATGTAGCTAGAAATTTAATGCCTGAATCATTGCTTAATTTTGGTTTGGAAACAGCCATAAACGACTTGTGTGAATTTTACAGCAGAAAAAATCTCGACATTGACTTTCAGGCTATTGATATTGATAAAGCATTACCATTAAATATCCAGCTTAATATTTACCGGATTGTACAGGAGTTATTAGCCAATGCTGTAAAACATGCCGAAGCCAGCAGTATTTTGCTTCAATGCTCGCAATCCGGCGATAATTTTCTGATTACGATTGAAGATAACGGAAAAGGGTTTGATAAAAATATAGAAAACACTACCCAAAGTATGGGTCTGCGCAACCTGAAAAACAGAGTTAATTATCTGAAAGGAAAAATGGAAATCAATTCCGATGACCAGGGAACAGCAATTAATATAGAACTCAACATCCATGGAGAATGAAAAAATAAATATTGTCATTGTAGATGATCATCCCATTGTTATCGAAGGGCTGAGAATGATGCTGAACAGCCAGCCCGTTTTTAACGTAGCAGGAAGTTTTGCCTCTGGTAGGGAAACTATCAATTGTATTCAGTCTGAGATGGTGGATATTGTTCTTCTGGATATTACACTCCCTGACGCTAACGGAACAGAACTTTGCAGAGAAATAAAAAAAATATCTCCAAATACCTCGGTAATCATGTTCAGCAACCGCTCAGAAAGGAGCATTATTATGCAGTCTATACAAAACGGAGCAAGTGGTTATCTTCTTAAAAACACTTCTATTGACGAGCTCGTAATATGCATCAGAGGAGCACTTTCGGGTGACATTGTTTTCTGTAATGAAACCAAACAGATCATTAGCCGCCCTTCCCAGAATGATCTTCCTGTTGCCAGGCTGACCAAAAGGGAAAAACAAATTCTACAGCTGGTAGCACAGGGAAAAACCAGTAATATGATTGCTGAAGAACTGTTTTTAAGCCCTCTTACTGTAGATACCCATCGTAAGAACCTGCTTCAGAAATTCCATGCAAAGAACTCAACGGAATTAATCAACCGGGCTATGCAGCAAGGGATGATTGAAGAATAAAAAAGACCGCTTTAAAGGCGGTCTTTTCATATAATGTTTAAAGTAATTACGGTTCTAGGAAACTATAATCGATTGAAGCAACCAATACACCTTTACCTTTCTTCTTCACGGTTCTTGCCACTTCTCCATCAATGTACAGAGTGATTGTTAATTCAGAATTATCATCCGGCATTGAAGCATTGGCATCAAGATTCAGCTGTGCCTGGCTGGAGTTTACAAAGAATTCTCCACTTGTCCAGGGTGAATTTACCGGTGTCTGGGGAGTATTGTAAATTGTATTTTGAGTTGTACCCACCTGAGTTACAACGCTTATAATTTCTCCTCCGGCAGTTGTTTTCACTTCAAACTGAACCACATGATCTTTAAACTCTTCATCATCATCTTTTTTACAAGAACTGACAACGGTGATTACAGAAAATAATAAAACGAATAAAAAAGAAAGTCTAAGTAAACTTTTTGAATTGTAAAATTGCTTCATTTCTCCAAATAGATTTTTTAATGTTTCAAATATAAGTTTTTTATTAATATAAAAATAATTTTTATGAAAATTTTCCAATAAAGATTTCCAAATAATATCAAATCAATAAAAAGAAAAATGACCGGAAAAATTCAAAAATATAGCCCAACGGATCAATTATTATACATAAATCATCCTGCAGCTGAAGTTTATTGTATGAATAATAAAAATTAAGATTCTGGATGTAATTTAATTATATTTGCTGTATGAATTTAGATTATCTAGTAAGGGAGCCGGAAAATATTACACCCAACACCCCTATTCTTTTTATGCTTCATGGCTATGGCAGTAATGAGCAGGATCTTTTCAGTTTCAGGGAGACACTTCCCTCCGACTGGATCATTGTCAGTTTCAGAGCTCCGCATGATACTCAATTTGAAGGATATTCTTGGTATGACATCAATTTTAACGATCCTGAAAACTTTATCAATGTTTCCCAGGCAAAAGAATCTCTCAATGCGGTTCTGGAAAGTATACTGAAAATCATCAATCATTACGGACTGATGGAAAGCAAAGCTCATTTATGTGGATTCAGCCAGGGAGGTATACTATGTTATGCTTTGGCCTTACAACATCCTGAACTTTTCAACCGTGTTGCCTGCCTGAGCAGCTATCCCGAGGAAAAAATCCTTGACGGTATTGTGAAAGACAAAAAGAAGCTGGAAGGGCTTCGTTTCTTTATTTCTCATGGTACTGATGACGCTGTGATTCCATTGGAATGGGGAAGAAAGGCTGCAGACCTCCTTTATGATCTTAGCTGTTATTTCTCTTTCAGAGAATATATGAGCGGACATGGCGTGAACCAGAAAAATTATATGGATCTGATGGATTTCTTTTCCAAATAAAGAAACCGGATTTAAAAATAACAACAAAAACAGCACTTCATTGCATTTTATATAAACATTCCAGCTTTTGGAATGTTTTTTTATTATCATACCGATAAATTTGCTAAATTCAGTAAATGAAATTTAGATTGCTTTTACTGGGATTATTTCTAAGCATTTTTGTAAATGCCCAGAACTCTTTTGAGTTGGTTAATACCAAAAAAGCAGTTATTCCTTTTCAGTTTATCAACAATCTTATCTTTATCCCGATTACTGTCAACGGTGCAGAGCTCACTTTTCTGCTGGATACGGGAGTTTCAGAAGCTATTCTCTTTAGTCTGGAAAATAAGGAGCTCAAACTGAGCAATGTTGAAAAAGTTAAATTTTCCGGTCTTGGAGGCAGTGTAAGTATTGATGGTTTAAAATCCGAGCGTAATATAGGCAAAATAGGTGATGAGATTGTCAATACCTCCATGTCTCTCTATATTATCATTGATGAAGAATTTAATATTTCGCCACATGTAGGAATTCCTGTCAATGGGGTAATCGGATATCATTTTTTCAAAGACCATCCTATCTATATAGATTATACATCCAAAAAAATAACGGTGTATGAAAATGCAGATCTTTTAAAAAAGAAAATCAAAAGGTTTGAAGAATTTCCAATTACAATTGAAAAGGATAAGCCTTATTTATATGCCGGTGTAGAAATGACGAACGAAAAAAAAGATTCAAAACTGCTGATTGACCTTGGAAACAGTGATGCTATATGGCTTTTCCCTACACTTATTAAAAATTTCGTCTATAACAGACCTAATATTGATGATTTCCTTGGCCGTGGTTTCAACGGAGATATTTATGGAAAAAGAAGCCGTATTCATAATTTTTACCTTGGAGATTTTAAATTCGAAAAGCCGCTTACCGCTATGCCGGATGAATTTTCTATCCAGCATGTCAATTTAGTAGAAAACAGAAAAGGGTCTGTAGGTGGAGAAATAATGCGTCGTTTTACGGTTATTTTTGATTATCCCAATAAAAAACTGTATCTTAAGAAAAACAGAAATTTTGACGATCCTTTTCATTTTAATATGAGCGGACTGGACTTCAAACAGGACGGTCTGGAATGGCAGGAAGACAGATTAAAAATCGAAACCCAAAAATCTGCTATGGTTACAACTGAAGTGTATAAAGATGCTTTTCAATATAAATTCAGTTTAAAACCTATATTTTCCATTACAGGAGTAAGAAAAGATTCCCCGGCATATGAAGCTGGTCTGAAAAAGGACGACAAAGTTATTAGCATCAATGGAGAAAGAACAGCGGATATGACACTTGAAAAAATAGTAGAATTAATGAAATCCAATGAAGGACGGAATATTACTATGGTCATTCGAAGAAAAAATGAAGAGCTGACATTCCGCTTCATGCTTGAAGACCCAATTCCTTATCAAGAATAAAAGTATGAAAACTGAAGAAACTACCTTAGACAGAATAAGAACCAGGCCAAGATTTAAAATGTTTACTCACCTTACCAAGGAAGAGTATGCTGAAAATCTGAAAAAATATATGGAAGAGCATAAAGATGAATTTTCCGGTAATATCAATAAAGAAGTTGCCACCATTTGGGTTACAACAAAGGATGACAGCTATTGGAAACCACGGCTTGCCTTACGTGTAGAAATTGAGGATGAGCATACCGTAATACGGGGAATATTCGGTCCCAGTTCTGCGGTGTGGACATTCTTTATGTTCCTGTATTTTTCTTTTTCTATTTTCTGGATGACTTTTTTCACAATGTATTACGTGGAGAAACAAATAAAAAGCGCCGAATACCCGTGGGCATTGAGCGCTTCTTTTGTTATGTTGTTTTTTATTCTTCTTACTTATATTGCTGCGAGATTCGGGCAGCATAAAGGCAAAGAAGAAATGCTTAAGCTTCGAAGGTTTGCTGAAGAATCTACTTTACAGTTTGAAAAGAAAATTAATTAGACTGGGACTCTACAGGTTTTTCATTCTGAATTGGTACCGTCATTGCTTTTGCTGCTTTGATAGAATCTACAACTTTTTCTCTGTTGCTTTGTTCTTTCAGCATTTTCGGAACTTCAGGTTCCAGTAATTTAGTAAGTTCTTCAACAGATATATTATTGGCATTAGGGTCATCCAGCAGATTTCTCCATGGCTTTCTTCCGCCCCATTTATAATCTCCGAATACCATTACTGCGGTACCTTTTGCTTTGGTAGTCGCTCCGCCAGGATTCAGAATCCAGGTATCTGCATAAGAATACAGCCATTGGGCATCTTTCCTCAATAATCGTAAGCATGAATGCGAAGCAGGATATCCGGGAAGGGTATATTCATGCCATCCGATTCCTCCGATATTATGAATATTGAAGTTATAGGGAAGTTTCCACTCGGTGCTCACTGTAGAAATAGCCAGCTTCTTTTTCCAGTTGGCAAAAGTAAGTCCTCTTGTAGTCTGAGCGGTTTTTTTTCCCATACTGGTAGGTCCCCATTTTACAAGGCTTCCGTTGGAATAAACTGCAAAAGCCTGTATAGGATATGAGAAGATGACAAACTTTTTCACCCCGCTTAATACATCAAGCTGCATAGGAAATGGTGAATACGCCATAAGGGTTGTATCTATTTTTGCAGGAACTACCAAAGTGTCAGCATTCCATTTGCTTTTAGAATCCAATCTGTTTAAAGCTAAAATAGCGGTTCGTTCTTCTACACTATATTTCTTGCTGAATTCTGCATATACAGAATCCCGCATTTTTTTATCTTTTGGAAGAACAAAGGCATTATAGAAACCATTTTCCTGCATTACAGGAGGAACAGATTCTTTCTTTACAACAGGAACAGAGTCTTTCTTTACAGAATCTTTTTCTGCCTCCATTGCGTCCGAAGCAGAAACTGTATCTTTAAAAGTATCGCTTATTTTTTCTATTTCTTTTTTACATGAAACAAGAGAAACAGCGAATAAACATGCATAAAGAAAGGATTTTTTCACAGATATGTTTTTCATAAATAAAATCGGCCGTTTAGTTTGGCTACCCAGTACAAATATCAGACCTAAAATTGAATCATAAAAGAGATTGTTAAAAATACCGTAAAAAAACGGTGATTTCAGACATTTGATAGAATATTATTCATCTTTTTTGTTCTCTAGTACTTACCTATTATAATGCTCCCTCTTAGTAACTACTCTCCTTCTGACCTGATATTTAATAATTTGTTAAAGATCTTATCCTCATATTATCTATAATTTTGGTAAAATATCAGTTATCATGTTATACATCATTATGGTAGTTGTACTACAGGCACTTATTACTCTTACCCTGCTTATGTCCCTTATCAGAAACAGGGAGTCTGTGCTAAATATGCTGCTTCTTTATATTGGAGTGGTTACATTGGATATGGGATATGAATATTTCATTATTCAAAGGTTTGGCTATGAATCTGTTCTGTATGAAATTCCTGGAAGTCTCCGTGTTTTCAAAGGCCTTATTTTCCTATATATCACAACCTATTTAATTCATGCAAAATGGAGAGATAAACTCAAGTACCTCATTGTTCCGTTAACGCTGGTAGTTATTCATCATGCTATTGCGATCTCTGCAAAGATGCTTGGTCTTTCCTGGGCTGACCTGGCCATCAGTTCCTATAAATCTTATTTTGTTTACTACAGTTACTACTGGCTTGCCAGTCTTATTTTGTGTATTTATTTACTGACAAAATACCGGAAAAATATTACTCATCCTGCAGCAGGTAATTTTCGTTATCTGGTTGGTTATGTATTGCTGGGCGTACTGGTGTTCTGGGCAGTTTACAAACTGGGCTGGAATACTTTGATCTATCAGAAAATCTACAGCCTTCTGTTTCTTTTTCAGTTCGGATGGATTTTGTACGTTTATATTGTAACGTACCAGCACAAGCTGCAGCAGCAAAATACAACCAGTCTTTCTGTTCCCAGAGAAACCTATCAGTATAAAGACCTTTCAAAAATAGATTTTAAAGTGGTACAAAATGCCATTATTTCCTTCTATCAGGAGAGTCATGATTATCTGGATGAGGAGTTTACTTTAGACCAGCTTTCCGGCCGTCTGAAAATAAGCAAGGCAGATTTAAGCATCACCTTTAATAAGCACCTTCATTCCAATTTTCACGAATACACCAACAGACACCGTATTCAGCACTTTAAGAAAATCTTACAGGAGGATCCTTCAGCCAGCGTAACAGATCTTGCGTTTCAATGTGGTTTTAAGTCAAAATCTACCTTTTATAAATATTTTAAAATGGAGTTTGACTGCCTGCCTTCTCAGCTTGTTCATTAGTTACAATTATTTAATATTAGCAACTCACTGGTTTACAATACATTTCACCTCGAACTCAAGAGAAATAGTTGAATAAAATTTAAATGAACTAAAACTTTTGCAGGAGCCGACATCTTTGCATCAAACTTTATAAGGATGTCACGAGAAAGATTTTTTTTAACAAAAGCAGCATTTTTTCTTCTTGGGCCTTTGGCCTTTACACAAACTACCGTCCACGGGACAGTAGTAGACAGCCAGGGAAATCTTCCCAATGCCCTGGTTTATATTGAAAACAGCGGACAGAAGGTTACTTCCGATACTGATGGTTCCTTTGTTCTTAATAATGTTTATGACGGCAGTTATAAGCTTGTTATAGAATATAAAGGGTATGACAGTGTTTATATTCCTTTCACCGTAACGGATAAAAAGGAAGTGAACCTCGGATTGATTAAATTCGGAGCTAAATTTAAAGAAAACAACCTTCAGGAGGTAGTTGTCACCAGTGTATACAAAGCATCACAGGCCAGGGCGATTACCATGAAAAAAAATTCCAACACCATTACAGAAGTACTTTCTGCCGATGCCATAGGGAAACTGCCAGACCGTAATGCTGCGGATGCTGTACAGCGGATGCAGGGAGTATCTATTGAAAGAGATATGGGTGAAGGACGCTTTGTAGCAGTAAGGGGTACACCTATACAATGGACTGCTTCTACCCTGAATGGAAACAGAATGCCAAGTGCCAGCGGTGATAATGCCAATCGCGGTGTTCAGATGGATATCTTTCCTTCGGAACTTATTCAGAATGTACGTCTGTCTAAGGCTCTTACTCCGGACCTTGACGGCGATGCCATTGGCGGAAATGTGGATTTTATCACGAAAACCTCACCCAACAAAGAAACCCTTGCCATCAGTATGGCCTCGGGCTACGTCAACATGTCCAAATCCCCCACCTACAATACTTCCATCGTCTATGGAAATAAAATTACTGATAAGCTGAAATTCATTACCTCAGCAGTAATCTGGGAACGTTCTACAGCTATAGATCAGATGAGAAATATCTACAACTATGGGCTGAAAGATAAAACGGCTTCTTATTCTATTAACCAGTTTCAGCTTCGTGATTATCTGGCGAACCGTAGAACTTTAGGGTTCAATTTAGGATTGGATTATGAGATAGACAGCAGGAATAAATTATATGCAAAAGGTCTATACAGTCAATATAAAGACGGCCAGTCGGTAAGGGAAACCTATTTCAATTTTGACAGTAAAAATGTGCTGCTTCAGGCCCGCCATGCAGATTATCTTACTGATTTATATTCTATGCAGCTGGGGGGTAATCACCAGGTGGGACAGCGTATGCAGGTGGATTGGTCATTGTCTAAGGCGCGTTCGGAGTTTAAATTTAATTCTCCTGACAATCTTGATCCTTATGAAAGAGGATATCCTATGGTGAATTTCATACAGCCAATGACCTATGGAAATTTATCTGCTGACGGAAGAAAGTATATGGCAATGGATGCGCCGGATGGTATTGGGGATACCGGAAAATATACCCTGCCTTATAACCAGCAGGCTGTCTCAGCAGATAAGCTCAGACTTAACCAGATTATCCTGAGCCAGAACCGCAACAGTGAAACGGATCTCAGAGGGCAGGTTGATATTAAATATAAAATTACCAACAATTTTGAGCTAAAATTCGGAACAAAATATAACAACAAAAATAAAATTGTAAACAGTTCCCTGCTTGTCTGGATGCCTAAATCATCACTGGGAATTCCCGGGGCTCCGGTCACTTATCTGAATCAGCTTGAGCGTGAAAATTTTCCTTATAAAGGTGGTTTCATGAATCCTTTAGGCAATCCTTATAATGCTGTTATCATTGATCAGATTACAAACGGACAGATTGACCAGATGTACAATCCTGCCACACAAAACAGTTTAGGATTGATGCAGGTGAGCAGCAAGGAAAGCAACTCCAATATTACCAGCTCCTACAAAGGTACTGAAAACGTATGGGCAGCTTACCTGATGGGAACCTGGAAAATTTCCGATCAGATCCAGGTATTGGGAGGATTCAGAAATGAATATAATGATGTTACCTTCTGGGGCAAAAAAGTAGTTTCTGATAAAAACAATAAAACGGAAGATATTAAAGACACAAAAACTTACAATGTAGTCCTGCCAATGGTAAATATGAAATGGAATATCAGCAGTGACCGCATTCTGAGAGTGGCTTATACCCGATCTTTTGCAAGACCTGATTTCAATGATCTGAATCCCGGAACTATTGTGAATGATATTACCAATACCATCACCCAGGGAAATACCAAACTTGATCCTACATTTTCAAATAATTTTGATCTTATGTTTGAGAATTATTTCGGAAAACTGGATCTGATAACGGCCGGGGTATTTTATAAGGATATCACCAATCTTATCTATAAAGACCAGTCTGTGGTAGATCTTGCAGGAAGAACCTATACATTCACGGCCCCTAAAAACCTTGAAGGAGCAAAGCTTTTTGGTTTTGAATTCGGGATATCCAAACGTTTTGAAAATCTGCCCGGTTTCCTGAAAAATATTGGCTTTGAAGGAAATTATACATACATCTCTTCCAAAATGAATATGCCAGTCTATGAAAACGGACAGCAGACAGGAACCATGACGACCACTATCCCTAATCAGGCGAAGCATATTTTCAATACCATTCTCTTCTATGAAACGAGTAAGCTGATGATCCGTATAGCCGGAAATTATAAAGGAAACTATGTAAGTGAAATCAGGGCGGCTGCAGGCGCAGACCATTATCAGTATTTTGATAAAAACTTTACGGTAGATCTTTCCACCTCTTATAGCCTTACAAAGAAAGTCCGTCTTTTTATTGAGCTTAATAATATCTTCAATGAACCCAACCGCTATTATATGGGCACTAAGGACCGCGTAGAAAATATTTCTTACTCAGGAATACGCGGACAGCTGGGTTTCAATTTCAATTTTTAATCAAAAATTTTTATTCATATGAAAAAGTATATATATGGAGCTGCATTGTGTATGACAGCACTTATACAGGCACAGGATAAATGCCAGAATGTAAGAATCAACCAGCTGCAGATTTTAGGAACGCATAATTCATATGCCCAGCCAGCCGATCCCAGAGTACTGGAACTGGTGACTCCAATTATCAAAGGGATGATGCAGAAATACAGCAGTATGATGTCTGAGGAACAAAAGGCCAAGTTTAAAGAATATCATCCCTACGGAATGGATTTGAAAGAAGGGCTAAATTATAATCATCCCGATTTCACAGAGCAGCTCAATGCCAATCTGAGAGGTTTGGAAATAGATGTTTATTATGATCCGGAAGGTAACAGATTCAGCCATCCTGCAACCTATGAGATTTTAAAAGCTAAAGAAGTAAATGATCTGGCCCCATTGAATACCAAAGGCCTTGATCAGCCTGGATTCAAAGTACTGCATATGGCAGATATAGACTTCAGGACACACTACCCTACTTTAAAAGATGCCCTTATTGCTCTTAAAACATGGTCTGACCAGCATCCGGGACACACACCCGTTTTTATGATGATTGAAGCCAAAGACTCCGGTTTCCCAATTCTTGAAAACAGTACAAAAGTTCTTCCATTTGATAAAAAAGCTTATGATGAACTGGATGAAGAGATTGTAAAATATCTGGGAGAGGATAAGATTATCACTCCAAAGGAAGTGCAGGGTAATTTCAAAACACTGAAAGAAGCTGTTACCCACAACAACTGGCCAAAGCTTAATGACAGTAAGGGAAAATTCATTTTTATGCTACTTCCCGGAAGCGCCGGAACCCTTTCTTCCAAAAATAATCCTTATCTGATTGATGGCTCATTAAAGGAAAGAATTATGTTCCTTAACAGTGAACCGGATGATTCTTTTGCAGGGTTCATATTAAGAGATAATGCTATTGTGAGACAAAAAGAAATACAGGCTTTGGTAAAGCAAGGTTATATGGTAAGAACAAGATCCGATATTGAAACCTACGAAGCTAAAACTAATGATTTCACAAGGTCCAAAGCAGCTTTCAGCAGTGGAGCTCAAGTCATTTCCACCGATTTTTTCCGAGCGGGCAATACCTATGGTACCCCTTATTTTGTACAACCTCCTCAGGGAAAAGATTATTTTAATAATCCTTTAAATTCTTCCTGCAGATAATCAATATTCTGACAAATTTCTTATGACAAAAAAAGTCTTCTATTTCTAGAAGACTTTTCGCGATCCGGACGGGACTCGAACCCGCGACCTCCGCCGTGACAGGGCGGCATTCTAACCAGCTGAACTACCGGATCAATTAAAAATTAATGTTTTTAACTGGCGCAAATATATAGATTTTTTTAAATTTTCCAAAGAAACCGATTTCTTTTCTTTCAAAACTATCTGTAAAATACAGATTTTCAAAGATAAAAATTTAAGATATAACTGCTATTAAATACCCTTTTACCAAATTTCACTTAGAAATCAAGAAAGCCGATTATAAAAACACACACAAAATCAACATTCTTGTTACTTTTCATTCTAAGATGATAAGTTTCTTAGTACTATTAAGGATATTTTTTTGTTATTATCCTAAAACTGAATATTCTTTCTTACTGGGAAATACCTCTATCATAACTTTTTCAATTCTTTCTCTTTCCTCATCAGATAAATTAGATCCTGAAGGCAGACACAAGCTATTTTCGAAAAGAGTTTCGGCTACTTTTCCTCCATAGTATGGTGCTTCTTCAAATACAGGCTGCAAATGCATCGGCTTCCAGATAGGTCTGGATTCGATATTGTCTTCCAGAAATGCCAAACGTAAATCTTCGCGGGATTTTGATGTTTTTGCTCCGTCTATTGTAATAACAGATAACCAATGATTACTGTAAAAATCAGAGTTTGGCTCCGAAAGTAATTCAACTCCTTCTATTTTTTTACAAACTTCAGAGTAAAAATCGTGCATTTTTCTGCGCCCCTCTACTCTTTCTTTCAATACTTCCATTTGCCCACGTCCAATACCAGCACTGATATTACTCATTCTATAGTTATATCCGATATGCGAATGCTGATAATGTGGAGCTTCATCCCTGGCCTGTGTAGAAAGGAATACAATTTTATCCTTATCTTCCTGAGAATGGCATACTAGAGCTCCACCTCCTGATGTCGTAATTATTTTATTACCATTAAATGATAAAATACCAAAGTGCCCAAAAGTACCACATGCCTTTCCTTTATATTGAGAACCTAATGATTCTGCAGCATCCTCAATTAAGGGAATGTTATATTCTCTGGCAATTGATAAAATTTCATCCATTTTTGCCGGCATACCATATAGATTGACAACAATAATAGCTTTTGGTTTTTTACCTTTTGCAATTCTATCATCAATAGCCTCCTTCAAAGCTACAGGACACATGTTCCAGGTATCTTTTTCAGAATCTATAAAAACGGGCGTAGCTCCTAAATAAACAATAGGATTGGCAGAAGCTGAGAATGTCATAGACTGACATATTACTTCATTCACCATAACCAACATTGCACTCCACTAAAGCCAAATGTAATGCAGCAGTTCCTGAGGAAAGTGCAGCAACTTTAACTTTTTCATTTAAGAATTTTTCCAAATCCTTTTCAAAGCCATCAACATTTGGTCCTAAAGGCGCTATCCAATTGGCGTCAAACGCTTCATTAATATACTTTAATTCATTTCCTCCCATATGGGGGGAGGACAACCATACTCTTGATTTCATAATCTAAATTTTTAAACTTCTACTTTTTATTATTTTCCCTGGATTGCCTACAACAGTACAACCATCCGGTATATCACTGATAATAACTGCACCGGCACCAATAGTGCACCATTTCCCGATTGTAATTCCCTGTATTACACTTGCTCCGATTCCTATGTGGGTTCCTTCCCCTACATATACATTACCTCCCAATGCCGCATTTGGAGATATGTGTACAAAATCTTCAAGGGTACAATCATGATCAATTGAAGCATTTGTATTAATGATACAGTGTTTTCCTATTCTTACTAATGCATTAATAGTAGCACCTGGCATCACAATAGTTCCTTCCCCTATCTTTACTCTTTTGGATACAATTGCTTTAGGATGAAAAAGCGTAACATAATTGAACAGCTCTCCCTGCTCAACTATTCTTTTCCGAACCTTATTGTTTCCTATAGAAATAACGACATCAATGTCATGTGGCGGAATTTCGTTAAGAACAGGATAGTTTAATACTTTCTCTTTCATTAAATTTTCATCAATAAAAGCCTCAATATTATAACCGCTCTCTTCAGCCACTTCAGCCACAACCTTACCATGACCACTTGCTCCGTATAAATACATGCTTTGTCTACGTTTTAATTAATTATTTCCTTTAAAAGCTTCTACTGTAGCTTGATCTACCTGGTTTATTCCTTCTCTTATTATGACTTTTTTTATAGTAAGAAGGATTACCTTACAATCTACCGCCAAAGACAGATTATCTACGTACCATACGTCCAGCTCAAATTTCTTTGTCCACGAAATTGCATTTCTTCCGTTCACCTGTGCCCAACCTGTAATCCCGGGACGTACCGTATGCCTGCGTCTCTGAGTTTCGTTATATAAAGACAGATATTGTGGCAACAAAGGGCGTGGTCCTATAATCGCCATATCTCCTTTCAATACATTAATCAATTGCGGAAGCTCATCCAGGGAAGTTTTCCGTATGAAACTTCCCACAGGCGTTAAACGTTCCGCATCCGGCAAATAATTCCCATTTGTGTCTTTTTTATCATTCATAGTCTTAAACTTAATGATATTGAATATCTTCTCGTTTAATCCCGGTCTTGCCTGAACAAAAAACGGTTTACCCTGATTGGCAAAGTACAATAAGACCATTACAATTATAAATACGGGGGCCAGTATAATAAGCGCTATTAACGCTATCAAAAAATCAAAAAGTCGTTTTAAAAAAAACTTATACACGATATTCTCTTTCTTTAATCAATTTGTTGTATTCAGTTAATATAGCATTCCAGATCACAGATTGCTCAAACCTATCTTCAATCATCGGGCGGGCATTCTTTTTTAATGCTTCATAATAATCTCTGTCCGAGATCATTTTTTCCATTTCTTTTTGAAGCCTTTCACTATCTTTTACCGGAATAATTACTCCATTCTGGTTTTCTATAATAATTTCATTGCATCCGTTGATATCAGAAACAATACTGGGCAATTCCATTGCTCCGGCCTGCATGACTACATTAGGGAATCCTTCGCGATAACTAGGAAAGACCAATGCATCGGAAATCGCAAAATAAGGGCGCACATCTTTTTGAAATCCTACAGAGATGATATCCCGGTTAGTTTCAATTTCTTTTAATGTATCCGGAGATAATGGATCCAAGTCCTGTTCCAATGGACCTACCAGTAATAATTTTGAATGCTGCTCGTTTTCGTTTTTATTGAAAGCTGAAAAAGCTTTTATCAGTTCATTAATTCCCTTATCTCCTACCAAACGTCCTACAAAGACAAAAACAAAATCCGAGTCTTCTATTTTTAATTCTTTTTTCAGTAGCATCTTCTGATCTTCTGAAACTTGTAGAGGGGAAAAGAATGAAGTATCAATTCCGTTTGAGGAGCCATTTCCAATTACTCTCAGCTTATACTTATCTGTATATTTGTGTTGAATGATATAATCAGACAACCCTTTTGAGTTTGGATATATTTTAGTGGCAGAAGCATATGTTAATTTTTCAACAAAGTCCAGTACCTGGCGTTTTACACCTTTTACTTCCATCAGTGGTAAACCCGCTACAGTATGCAATCTATGAGGAACCCCTGCCATTCTCGCAGCCAGCATCCCAACAATACCAGCTTTAGGTGTATGGGTATGAACAATCTGTGGTTTTTCTTTTTTTAAAAGCTTATAGGTATTCCATAGAGATTTTATATCTTTAATGGGAGTAATCTTGCGGGACATATCAATTGCTCTTATCTCTATTCCTTCATCATTTTTAACCTCTTCCAGTTCCTTACCAGGTGATGAAACACCTATTACATCAAAGTGTTCTGACATAAATCGATGCTGCCCCTTTAATAGGACCTTTAAGGAAAGTGGCACTGTTGTAATCCGTATCAATTTAGCTTTCAACTCTTTTATATTTTATTGTTTTATTTCTATAAATCCAGAACTAACTAATATTTTTTTCATAAATAATTTGTGTATTATTAATTTCTTACTTATATTATTTAAAATCACAAATTTGTGATTTTAAATAATATAAAGCAATTCATTTTAACAATGTTAATCTATATTTATTCATGCCGAATTATATATGGATCAACATTGTCTAGTTAATTTCAATTCTGGAAAATATAAATTTTCCGATATCAATGTGTTTTTTGAGTTTAATAGCTTTTTTGTGGCAGTAACATACGAATTTTTGTTGTCAGACTTTTGCCAGCTATTTATAAATGTTGAATACTTAATAACAATTATTCATTTGATTTTAAATTAATCAACGGTTATTAATATTTTAATTTACTGTTATCTTTAACATTTTTTAAAAGTGACTGTGTAGAAGTAT
This sequence comes from Chryseobacterium gleum, assembly GCF_900636535.1. NCBI lineage: Bacteria > Pseudomonadati > Bacteroidota > Flavobacteriia > Flavobacteriales > Weeksellaceae > Chryseobacterium > Chryseobacterium gleum. The sequence continues at coordinate 5,138,597 of NZ_LR134289.1, read as the reverse complement.
CAATTTTGTTATTAATGTTAAATTTATAATTGTTCATTTGAATGGTAGGATATAATCCAAACTGGTCTCTTTTTTCAAAAGGTCTTGTCACATTATTTGTAACAAAATTATCAACTTTAAAATAACCTGTCATTTCCTTGATATTAGGTTTATCCTTGTATCCCGCTATATAAATTCCGGAATTGGCATTTTCAACCGAAATATCTTTACAGGAAATAGTAACAGATTTTGATATATTCTGATTACCATATTGTGGCAAGTTCAGGTCTATACCTACATTTACATTATTTATCTTAACATTTTCAATATTAATATTTTCCAATATATTGGAACTATCATCAGGTTCAATATCAATACCTGCCATAGGATTTGTTCCATTAATATTTGCAATTAATAAATTTTTTATAATTATATCCTTACCTCCAGCAATTGTTATTCCATTTCTTCTTACATTATTAATAAATCCTCCTATAATATTAATATTTTCTGTTGGAAATATATTTTCTTTGGCAACACCCGATCTCATATTTCTCATAGTTTTTACCAAAACAATACCATCTCCCCAGCAATCAGAGATATTAGCATTATAAATTTCTATATTTCTGGAACCTCTTATATCAATACCAAATCCCCATTCTCCTTTCGAACCTAAATGCCTGTCACGATCTCCTATTAAAGTAGGGTTATAAATTTTAACATTTTCAACTGCGTGTAAACTTATAATCTGATATCTGACATCAGCTGTAGGTTTTAAAATCAAAGAAGAATTTTTTTGAAAATATATTTGTGAGTTTGATTGTGCAAAAATCCCACTTGTCATTAATGGAAAGTCGGGCATCATCACTTTACTATTACCATCAATAGCTTTTTGGATATAGGCCGTATAATCTACCGATCCATCTTTTACATAACCTTTTGGAAGTACTGTTTCGATTTTAAAAAAATCATTGGTTTGAACAGTAATTTTCTGATTTACTATTAATGAATTATCAACCGCCACTTTGTCTTTTCGCTGAGAACAACAGATTGTAGAAAATGTTGACAACCCTAGTATTAAAAATGATTTTAGAGTTTTCATAATAGACCTTTTATATTATTTTTTACTATTCTATATTTACCACTGCCCTCTACGGGAATTTCATTTACATAATTGAGCTGTATTTTCATAACATCTCCCACTCTGTCTCTCCAGTTTGTAAGGAATACTTTTTCAATCTGCTTTGAATAGATTTCCTGATCAACAACAACATATAGCTCAAGTTCATCTAATTTATTCTGTACTGCCTGAAATCTGATAATTCCTTTTGTATCTTTTAAAGTATTGGAAACATTCCCAAGATTAATTTTACCATTTTCAACTGAATAGATAAAATCATCAATTCTTCCCAAAATTTCTTTTACCAAAGGATTATTATTACCACAACTGCATTTTTTATCTGCGTCTTCAAGTGTTATAGAGTCACCGATATCATATCTTACCAACGGAGTAGCGGCCGTGGTAAATGAAGTAACCACTAACCTTCCCGACTGTGCCGGCTGATTGTTTTCATCTAAAACTTCAAAAACACCTGTTTGCAGTTCTAAATGAAGATTTCCTTTTTCGCATTCAATGATGAAAGGTGCTCCTTCGGAAGAAGCATACTGATTATAAAGTTTTGCTTTAAAAAATTTCTCGATATAATATCTTGTTTCTTCAGTAATGGTTTCTGCTGTCGGGAAAATTGCTTTAACTTTATTTTCAGGAAAATCATATCCATTGGCTATACCGTATTTGGCTATTTCCAATATAGTAGATGGAAATCCTACTAAAAACTCAGGGCCGAAAAGAATTAAATCTTCTACATAATATTTAAGATAATCATCTTTGATATGAAATGTGGAATAATAACGAACATGGTGTATAAAATCTGTTTTCCAAAATACATTTTTCTTCACGTCCCTGGCTGTCAACAGATTTTTACCAGAAAACCATGCGGTTTTTTTCCCCAGTTCATACCCGAATCTCGATCTGAAATCATCTAAAAAAGCAAATCTTTCCTGACTGTCTCTAAAAAAGAACTTTACTTCCAGTGATTTTCCTGTAGTACCTCCTGTTTTGGATTTTTCTAATTTCTCAGATGTTTTTACCGTTATGGAATCAATATTATTACGAAGTATTTCTTTATTAACGATTGGTAAACTTGAAATATTATCAATTGATTCTACATTCTCAATATTACCAATCGACTTTTTATAATACTCTGAATTTTTAATTACAAATTTGATAAACTGTGAATATCTCTTTCTCTGATATTCTTTAAGCTCTTCCAATGATAATGTGCGGTTATCTTTTTTCTCCTTTCTGAAATTTTTATACTCACCGCCATATCTTCTTTTATAGGCCTGTCTGTTATAGATATAGACCATAAAGTTCTGAAGGAAGTCAGGCAATATTTTATATATTTTCTCTTTCATTTAAAAACCCTGTTTAATCATTAACTTAATAAAGCTTGCAAAATCAATATTTTTCAACAATGAAGCATATTTCCTATAAAGTAAATTTTTCAAATATTTTTTCTCATCCGAAGATGTTACATTGGAAAAATCCAAATGGTAGACAATAGATTTAGTAATATCAGATTTTCCTCTACTATTGTTCTCAGCCTCCTGCAGATATAATTCCGTAATTACCGGTGAATAAGCAATTCCATATTCTCTGGCTAATCTGCCCCACAGATCCATATCCTCTCCTCTGGAAATCCTTTCATCAAATAATTTTGCTTTTAATAAAGCTTTTTTACTTACACAAACACAAGAAGTATGGATTAATCCTTTTTTGAGAATCACTTTGAAATAATCTTTAACAATTCCTTCTTTAAGTTCATCCTGCTTTCTATTATCAACAATTTTTTCTTCCGAATACTTTCTTGCAAAATTCGTGACAAAGACATCAGCACTACTTTTATATTTGGTTATCAGTTTATGAATTTCCTCTAAATGATTGGGTAACCATTCATCATCAGCATCCAAAAAAGCTATATATTCAAATTGAGATTTTTCAATCCCTACATTACGGGCTGAAGAAACGCCTCCATTCTCTTTATTAAACAATTTCACTCTGGAATCATCAATTTCATTGACTATTTCCGGACCTTTATCTTTACTTCCATCATTAACAATAATGATTTCAAAATTCTGATACGTCTGGTTCAGTACTTTGCGGATCGTTTCCTTAATATATTTTTCTTTGTTATACAAAGGGATTACTACTGATATCATTATTTTAAATTAAACATTAAAAACAGGAAAAAACAGATAAAAAACACGCCAAACAAATTAACAACTCCAATTTTTTTGTTAGTTTGGGTATATGGATACATCAGAAAAGGAATGAATATCCATGACAAGAAACCGAAACGGTCACTAAAAGCTGCGGAAAACATAAGAAAGAAAAAAGCAGAAGTGAGCATGTACGTTACATAAAATCTTTTATACTTTAAATATTCTTCAATACTTTCAATGCTTTTAAGCGTATAGTATCCAATCACTGCAAATATTGTATTGAATACAAAGAAGTTCACCCTAAAGCCGGTTTTGTAAGCCACCTTAGCTCCTTTGGAATAATACTGATCTAATCTTTCTTGTACTAAAATATTGATCACAGGGATCTTGCCTAAAAGTTCGCTAAGGTTAAAATTCACTAATGACAGTGCCGTAGCTGCTACATAAATAAAAAATATAACTTTCAGATTATTAATCCTGGTAGACAAAATGAAAACCATAATAGGGATAATAATGGAAGCATGGTTGAAAAATGCAACAATAAAGAAGATGATGGATAACCATTTTTTCTTATCAAAATAGGTAACTGCCAGAAAAAAGAAAGAGAAAGCAATTCCCTGTCTTGTTGTATTAATACCCATTGTTTTAAAGAAGAACATACTCACCACAATAAAGAAAATAAGAAATCTGTTTTTTTGTGTTAAGTTCCGTATCCCTATAATAATAGGTGTTACATATAAAGCTGCATTTAAAGTAAAAAACACTTTATAGTTGTCACTAATTTTACGGGCAAATAATGAAATAAAGTAAGTTCCTATATCTTTAAGTTCGCTTAGAGATCTTACAACTTTAGCTCCTGTAAAATAGATTAGGGACCTTTCTGAATCTGAGCCTACTTTTTTATCTCGTATTCCTATCAATAGGATCATTACCAATGCATAAAATAACAGTAAAAAATTCTGAACATCATCAGAATTTTTCTTCCTGTATACATATTCATTAATCAGAATGACAGCAAAAAATGCTACACTCATGTAAACAAGTGTAAATCTTAGGTCAAATGCATTTATAATAGGATCCATTTCTCTCTTTCTACAAATTCTGCATGATACGGTCTAATTCAAGATCATAATTATAGCTGGTATAAAATGATTTTGCATTTCTGGAATATTCTGTATAGTTTTCAAGAATACTCTGCAGGGTTTCAGCTACTTTATCTTCCCTCTGGAAATCAATACATTCTCCCATTCTATTGGCAACAATAGTATTAATAAGCCCTGGAATATCATTTCCAATCATAGGCATGGCAAAGTTAGAAAACTCCCATAATTTGTTGGGTGCACAAAATATATTATTCAATGAAGAATGATCATAGGTTAATATACCTATATCTGCATGGCTGGTTACATGCAAATGATATGGAGGTGCAACAAACGGAATATGGATGATGGAAGGACAGATGGCCTGCAGCTTTTTCAAATATTCTGTTTCCTTACCCATTATAATCAATGCAAAATCTTCTGACTGATTGATATAACGACATATTCCTTCCAATTCTCTTTCAGGAAAAATAACTCCCTGATAAATAATTTTCTTTTTTTCTTTTACGGGTTCTAAAAGCTTAGATAATTCATCCGTCAAAGGGAGATTTCTTTCAGACAGTTCTGAATAGGGCTTATTCAGAATAACCTCCGGCGTCTTATTCAACTTCCACCAAACGCGAAGTATATTTGCTCTGTCTAAATTTGAACAGATGACCAGCTTCGCATTTTTTGCAAATTTTTCAAGGCCTTTTATATACCTTGGTGCATAATCGAACAGCTCATATAAATTAAGCACATAATTCAGTGACAATAACTTTTTACCTAAAGCCAGTGTAGTATCTGCAGCCGGAATCCAGATCAGTTTATCCTGATACCTGTTTTCATATATAATTTTCCAAAAGGTTGTTCTGATTTTAAACCAATATGAAATCTTATTGGATGATGGTTTTATTTCGGTTAAATGAACTTTATGACAAAGACGGTTCAGCTCATCTATTAGGTTTCCTTTCTCAAAACCTAAAACAAGATGTATTTTATAACCATTTTTATTCAGATATTTTATAAAAGCCAGTAAAGGAGGGTAATCTGAAACGCAGGTTTTATGAACAATTACAATTTCTTTATTCTCCATTAAATGTACTGTTATATTTTTTTACAAATTGATTCAGCATATCGTCTGCTTTTGATCTCAGATCTGAAATAGACTTCTCATGATTGTTTTCTAACTCTGAATTGAGTAAGTGATTAAGCTTTCCGATATCGAAATGATTATCCCACAAAGCAAATGAAGGAATTTGCTCTGTCAGAATTCTTAATTTAGGCTCTATTTCAACACAGATAACCTTTTTCCCCAGCAACCCGGCAATGATTGCTCCATGGTAGCGGGCTGTAATAAATGTAGAAAATGAGTTTAAAATTTCTATAAAATCAATGATCTGCATTGTTTCGGGATGCCAGACTATGCTTTTATAGTTCTGTATTCTTTTGATCCATTTCGGATCTTTATCTTTTGCAAATACAATAAATGTAACATCCAGATGCGGATTGGAATTAACAAATTGGATCAATTGCTCCTGATAATCAGCCGGACTGTTTTTCCAGTCCCAGTCTCTCACAATAATTCCTATTTTATTGGTATCTCCAGACTTTGATACATTTTGAATATGTTTGTAGAAATAGGATGAAAAAACCACATCAGCTCCTAAGAACGATTCAATATTCCAGTCGTTACAGTAATTATAAGAAACCTGATCTCTAACTCCTATAAACAAAGATCCTTTTAACTGGTTCTTTGCAAATTCTATCGCCTGTGCATTGTTATTGAAGGGTCCTAAACCGAAACCCAGAAAAGCTTTTTTAAAGCCGGGTACTGCTACATTATCAGCAGAACTGATTTTATGAAATACCTTTTTTAATATTTTAACCGGATTTTTAGAAATATTATTCTTTATTTTGGTTGCAAGCGTAGACTTTTCTATAAAAGAAAAAAATTGAGTACCACCACCATACACCAATACATCATCTTTCTGATTATTATTATATGAAGATCCGTTTAAAAATTTTGAAACATAATTATTTTCAGCTCCTATAAAGTTCAGTGATGTATTTTTGATATTGGCTTTGATAAAATCCTCAAATACGATCATTAATAAATCATCGCCAAAATTACTATCACCATAAGCTCCTTTTATTGATATATTCATTATATTTTTGGCTTGATATTTTTTAACAGTTTATTTTTTAAATAAATGGCATCTTCAGATTTTAATCTGTAATAATGTTCAGCATCTCTTGTTTTAATAACCTGGCAAGGATTTCCTACCACAATTGAAAGTGGAGGTATCTTTCCAGAAACCACACATCCGGCACCAATGATACATCCTTCTCCAATCTGACTTCCAGGGGTAATAATTACATTTCCACCAATCCAGACATTTTCTTCAATCTTGACTTTCTTGAATTCAAAAGTTTCATCGTAAGGAATGAATTTAGAATCTCTGAACTTATGATTCGCAGAATGAATGATAAGATTAGGACCAATAATTACTCCATTATTTATTTCAACTTCTCCAAGTCCGTTTATATCCGCATTAGGGCCAATATAAACATAGGAACCAATTGAAATCCTTTCAGGATATAATAATCTTATATTGGGGTTTATATCATTCAGCTCACCAAAATGTTTTAATCTTTTTTTGGTTTTATTAAACTTGATCTGACTGAGAATTCTATTTAATTTTCCAATTAAAAACATAAGATAGCTTTTTTAATGAGTAAAATACTTAAGTAAGAAACCATCGGCAACGCTATGATGATAAAAAACTTAAAATTAAAAACGTCTTTTTTGTATATATCAATGTATCGTACTAATAAGACAACCAGAAATCCCAGTAAAAAGGAAATTGAAATACCTTGCAGCCCTATATATTGTATAAGAATAATACTTAGTACAATAGATACCACAGCACCAAGCAGTGTAGTTAACGTAATTTTTAAAGTATTTTTTTCTTTCTGATATTTTAATCCCAGAAAACCTGCAATGGCATTAAATCCTACTCCCAAGTATAAATAAGGCATGTATTGCCATGTGTCAAAATATTCTTTTGAAACCAGTATTTTGGTCATAAGAGGAGATAAAATGCCAAGAATGAAGGCCAAAGCCATTTCAAATACAATAAACTTTCCCAATAATCGGTTAAACGTAACATCATCCTGTTCTTTCAAAATCCGATCCTGCAACGGTAACAGTAAAACAGAATTAATCACCAGCAGTAAAGCCGGAAATCGACTGGCTACCGCATACAATCCGTTTCCTTCAGGTCCCATATAATGCAATATAATAAATTTACTGGCAGAAGATATAGCCCACCAGCTCATTAAGTTAGGAATCAAAGGCAGAGAATAGGATGCCATTGATTTTATTAGCTTAGGATCCCAGTATTTAAATTTAAAATATTGAATGATCCTTACTTTATATAAAATCAGAATACATGCAACAGTATATGCCAAAATATTGGCAATGAATACTCCTTCAACATTTAATTTTAGCAGGTAAATGAAAATGACATTAAAAACAACAATTAAAAAAGTTGTTAAAATCCCGTTGATTGCAAATTGTCTTGTATCGCCCTGTCCTCTTAAAATACTCTGCAGTAAAGGCAGCAGGCAGTTAAGAAAAATCAGTACTATGAAATATCCCTGATACTGAAAACTATTAAAAAAGATATAAACAGAAAAGCCAAGACAAAAAATAAGATATCCTATACATAGAGTTATGATAGAATTGGTCATAATTTTTGCTTTCTCGGTCTCACTGATATATTCTTTATCAATTAGCCATCTGTAGGTTGCATCAGAGATCTGTAAGGATACCAATGGTGCAAAAAGACTTATTGTTGTGAGTAATAAGTCATATTCTCCCAGTTCTTTTTTAGTGAGAAAATAGGTATAAAAAGGGACTAATAAAAATGAAAGAATCTTTGATCCAAAGCTTCCTATGGAATATGTTAAAGTTTCTTTAAACATCTTCTTTTTGACCAGAGAAGATATATTCATTTATTTACTTTTTATAAAATTTACAATGCGCTCACATGCAGTTCCGTCTCCATAAGGATTATGCAATTCTCTCATGGACTGGTAACGTACCTGATCATTTAATAAACTTTGTGCTTCTGAAACTATTTTATTTTTATCCGTACCCACCAGAATGACTGTACCTGCATTCACTGCTTCAGGTCTTTCTGTAGTATCACGCATTACGAGTACCGGTTTTCCAAGACTTGGAGCTTCCTCCTGAATGCCTCCGGAATCGGTAATGATCATATAAGACTGATTCATGAGCCATACAAAAGCTGGATATGCAAGAGGCTCTACCAGTATTACATTTTTAACATCAGATAAAATTTCATATACTGGTCCTTTTACATTCGGATTCAGATGTACAGGGTAGATAATCTGAATTTCAGGATTTGTGACAGCTATTTCTTTTAAAGCTTCACAAATATTGATAAATCCTTGTCCATGATTCTCCCTTCTGTGCCCTGTCACCAGTATTATTTTTTTTGATAAGTCTATACTGGTTTTAAGTTTTTCTATTTCTGCATTGTCAATATGCTCTACTTTTGCAGAACTAAAGAATAATGCATCTATAACAGTATTTCCTGTAATCAAAATATCTTCTTCCCTGGTGTTCTCAGCCAATAAGTTCTGCTTTGACTGTTCTGTAGGAGCAAAATGAAAATCCGCAATACGTCCCGCCACCTGTCTGTTAATTTCTTCCGGAAATGGAGATCTTTTATCATGAGTCCTTAATCCCGCTTCTACATGACATACTTTCGCACCGGAGTAAAAACTTGCAATACTGGTTGCCATTGTGGTTGTAGTATCTCCATGTACATATACATAGTCCGGATTAAAATCTTCCAAAACAGATTTCATTCCCGTAATAATATCAGCGGTCAGATTATATAAATTCTGACCTGGTTTCATTAGATTTAAATCGTAATCCGGCTTGATATCAAAAAAACTTAAAACCTGATCCAACATCTCTCTATGCTGAGCTGTAACGCAAACTTTAGTCTCAAATGATTCTTCTTTTTGAAATTCCTTTACCAGAGGAGCCATTTTTATAGCTTCAGGTCTTGTCCCAAAAACAATAAGATGTTTTTTCTTCATAATTTTAAGCAAATTAAATAGTTACAGTCTGGAATCACATTCTTCCAGTACTCCCTTCACATCATAAATAATTCCTCCTTCATTCAGGTAATTATTCAAATTTACTCCCATAAATTCTTTGTGGGCAACCGTAAGAATAATTGCATCAAATTTCTCTTCCGGAATTTCATTGACCACCGAAAGATTGTACTCATGCTTCACTTCTTCAGGTTTAGCCCATGGATCAAAGGTAGTAACATGTAAAGAATAATCTTCAAGAGCCTGAATAACATCTACAGCTTTTGTATTACGTACATCCGGACAATTTTCTTTAAATGTTATTCCTAAGTTCAATATTTTGGCACCATTAATTGATATCTTCTTTTTGATCATCGTTTTTACAAGCTGTGAAGCCACATATTGTCCCATAGAGTCATTAAGACGGCGTCCAGCTAATATAATCTCCGGATGATATCCGTTCTCCTGAGCTTTCTGGGCCAGGTAATATGGATCTACTCCAATACAATGACCTCCTACCAATCCCGGTTTGAATGGTAAAAAGTTCCATTTGGTTCCTGCCGCCTCCAATACCGCATGGGTATCAATTTCTAAGAGATTGAAAATTTTAGCCAGCTCATTCACAAAAGCAATATTGATATCTCTCTGTGAATTTTCAATTACTTTAGCTGCTTCTGCAATTTTGATCGTTGGAGCCAGGTGAGTTCCGGCTACAATTACAGACTTATATAAAGTATCTACTATTTTTCCGATTTCCGGTGTTGAACCTGAGGTAACTTTAAGAATTTTCTCTACCGTATGCTCCTTATCTCCCGGATTGATTCTTTCCGGTGAATATCCTGCATAGAAATCCTGATTGAATTTGAATCCTGAAACTTTTTCCAGAACAGGAATACATTCTTCTTCTGTAGCTCCCGGATATACCGTAGATTCATAGATAACAATGTCTCCTTTGGATAGTACCTTACCTACAGTTTCTGAAGATTTGTATAAAGGAGTAAGATCCGGACGGTTATGCTTATCAACAGGGGTAGGAACTGTAACGATATAGATATTGGCATCCTTAATATCATTAATGTCTGCTGAACAGTACAATCCCTTCTCTCCGCTCTGATTAAAAGGGCTTTGGTGTTTTAAAACCGCTTTCAGTACGTCGTTTTCTACTTCCAGAGTACTGTCAGTACCTGTATTTAATTCTTCAATCCTTTTCTGATTGATATCGAAACCTACAACCGGATATTTTGTTGCAAATAATCTTGCTAAAGGCAGACCTACATATCCTAATCCGATAACGGCAATTTTATATTGTTTTTCCACAAAGAATCGATTTAAACTTGTTTTTATTTTAAATTTTCCCAATACCAGCTGATAGCTTCTTTTAATCCTTTTTCTATCGTATGGCTTGGCTTATAACCTAATAATTTTTCTGCTTTTTCAACAGATGCCAAAGAGTGAGGAATATCTCCTACGCGGTTCGGACCATGAACAACTTCCACATCACCAATTTTCTCATCGAATTCACTTAAATACTTTTTAAGATACCCCACAAGATCATTCAATGTAGTACGGTCTCCTACTGCTGTATTATAAACGGTATTTATTGCTTCAGGATTTTCAGTAAGCATCGCAAGTTCATTCATCTGAATAACATTATCAATGTAGGTAAAGTCACGTGAATAATCCCCTGTCCCGTTTATCGTAGGAGATTCATGATTGATTAACTGTTTTACAAACAAAGGAATTACAGCGGCATAAGCTCCATTCGGATCCTGTCTGCGACCAAATACATTAAAATATCTTAAGCCAATACATTTTATTCCGTAAGTTTTTCCAAATACGTCAGCATATAATTCATTGACATATTTAGTGATAGCATAAGGCGATAATGGCCTTCCTATCACATCCTCTACTTTAGGTAATGATTCAGAATCTCCGTAAGTAGAAGATGATGCAGCATATACAAAACGTTTTACATTAGCATCACGGGCTGCAACCAGCATGTTCAGAAATCCTGATACATTTACATCATTACTTGTGATTGGGTCCTTAATAGATCTTGGAACTGAACCTAGTGCTGCCTGGTGCAGAATATAATCCACATTTTTTACAGCCTCCTTACAAACTTCCAAATCACGGATATCCCCTTCAATGAGTTTATAGTTCGGATTTTCAAGGAAAGGTTCAATATTATGACGGTGCCCTGTTGCAAAATTATCTAAGCACACCACATAATAGCCTTTGTTTAAAAAGTACTCCGTTAAGTTAGAGCCAATAAAGCCTGCTCCACCTGTAATTAAAATTTTATTCATTTTTATGATTTGAAAATTTTACTCCACCAACTTTTCTTGGCCTTTGTCTGACTGTAACCATAACCATAGCTATAGTTGTATCCATATCCGCCTGCTCTTTTCGAAACATCATTAATTACAAAGGATACATTGGAAAGTTTTGAATCTCTTACCAGATCGTTTGCAAAATCAATCAGGATATTTTTTGATACTCCCGATCTTACTACATATAATGTTGCATCTGCGGTATCTGCAATGCTTAATGTGTCTGAAACAAGCATCAATGGTGCAGAGTCAATAATAATATAAGTATATTGAGAAGACATCTGCTCAATAAGCTTCTGGTAACGTCCGTTGGAAAGTAGTTCCTGAGGGTTTGGAGGAATAGCTCCCGCATAGATAACATCACATGAAGGATTGGTCGTTGAAGTATGGATAAGCTCTTCAACCTTTACTGATTCATCATATAAAAACTCAGTAAGACCTTTTCTTTTAACAGGTTCGTTATCATACCTCTGAATCTGAGGATTCCTCATATCAGATCCAATAAGAAGAGCTCTTGCATTTTTATTTGCGATGGTAAGTGCGAGATTCACAGATACCAGGGTTTTTCCTTCTCCTTTCACGGAAGAAGTAACCATAATAACTTTAGCTGAATCCTTTACAGGTAATACAAATTTTAAATTGGAAACAAGAACCCTGAAAGCTTCTGCCAATTCTGAAAAATCGTTTTTCTGTACCAAATGATTCTCAGAATCTGTAAGTGAAGGGATATCTACCAATACACCAAGACCTGAACGTTCCTTAATATCCTCTCTGCTATAAATTTTATCATCCAGAAGGAATAACAGATAGAAAATACCAAATGGAATTAATATTCCCAGTAATAAAGCCGCTGGAAGAATGATCTCTTTTTTGGGCGATACTGGCGTATCGTCTGTAAATGCAGGATTTACAATTTTTGCTTTCGGAACATCTACTGACAGATTAATTGCATTCTCCTCTCTTTTTTGAAGCAGGAACAAAAATAATTGTTCCTTAAGATTTTGCTGACGTTCAATACCTCTATAAACTTTAGATTGCCCAGGAACCTTTTCAATCATATTATTATTCGTATTGATCTGGTTCTGAAGCTGAGAAATACCTGTCTGCACTGCTTGCTTCTGCTCTTGGATATTATCACGGATAACTTCTTTCAAGGAAGCAATTTCCTTGTTCATTTCTATAATAGCAGGGTTTTCATTAGTAGCCTGTTTAAGGGTTTTATTTCTACTGATGATCAATGAATTATATTGAGAAATAGCTTGTTCAAGCGAAGGATTCAAACCAAGATTTGATGGCATAAGCTGATTATTGCCTTTCGAAGCTTCTCCTGAAAGTGAATTAAGGAGATCAAGTTGAGCCTGTTGCTGAAGAAGAAGCTTGGTGTTTTCACTTGTATTCTGTAGTGCCAGTTCAGCCTGTGCCTGAAGGTCTACAATACGGTTACGGTTCTGAAAATCTTCTTTTTGGTTTTCTACCCCTGAAAGGTCTTTGGTTATTACTTCCAGTCTTTTATCAATAAATTCCTGTGTATTCTGAGCTTGTAAATTTTTATCCCTCTGTCCATCAAGGTTATACTGCTTAGTAACCTCATTAAGAATAGCTTCAGACTTTTCAGGAAGAGACCCTGTAAGACTAATATCCATCAGCATTGCTTTTTCATCAGGAATATTGGTCTGTATGGTTTTTTCAAGCTTTTTTATTTTCTCTAGCGGACTTGAGAAAACAATTTTATAGTTTGATTTAACGGCAAAGCCTGGATTTCTTTGAAATACTACAGTTCCGAAATCAAGCTTTATAGAGGTATTGAATCTCCCCGTAATATCTTTTTTCTTAGGGCTTTGAAGCGTAAACTGATCGCCTTTTACGTTTGTTAAGATATATTCAACTTTTACAAATTTTTCTTTAGTATAGTTTAATACCTTTGCAGTAATAGGAGTTTTACCGAACAATTGCGAATCTTTAATATCTCCTGCATTGAAATACTCTACAGTAAGGTTAAGATTTTTCACAACCTGCATTAACAAAGGCCGCGAATTGACAATTGCGGCTTCCCCTTTAAGCTCATCAGAATTACCCAAACCAATACCAAGATTATCAAGATCAGCAAGAGCTGAAGTAAGATCGTTTTGTTTTTTATCGAATTTTAGGGTAGTTTTTGACTGATATTTTGGAATACTATATCTTAAATAAATAAAAGCGACTGCTACACAGATTATAATGGAGGCCACAAACCATGGCCATTTATAAAGATATTTGGAGATGGCTTTCTTTAAGTTTAATTTTTCTTCCTTTGGTTGAAGTTCTATCTGCTGCATATTTTATCGTCGTGTTAAAGCAATAATAAGTGTACCAGCTGTCAGTAAAGCACCAATGATCTGGAAAGTAAGGGCTCTGTTAGGGTTCGAGTTGGCCTGGACTTGTTTATTTTTATCAGGCTGTACATATAATATATCATTCTGTTTCATATAATAGTACGGCGAACTTACAATATCAGATCTCGTAAGGTCAACATTAACAATCTGATCGGTTCCATCCTCCCCTGTACGGATAAGTTTCACATTAGTACGATCTCCGAAGTCCGTCATATCACCAGCAAGACCAAGCGCCTGAAAAATATTGATTTTCTGAGAAACACTTTCTTTCTGTCCCGGTTCTTTCACTTCACCTAAAATACTTACATTAAAATTTTTCAAGGTAATAGTCACCAATGGATCTGTAAGGTATCTCTTAAGACGGGATTCAAGTTCCTGTTTTAACTGTACCTGGGTCATACCTTTTGCATACACATTTCCTAAAACCGGAAAAGAGATATAGCCTTCTTCATTCACAAGATACTCACTTGGCTGGGAATATTGATTAGTCCCTGTACTTGATACACTCCCTACCTTATTTACAGTATTAAGATTAAAAGGTTTTACAGCAATTTCATCGAGTGCAGATACAAGAATCAGAAGAACATCTCCTTCCTGAATATGTAAGCCCTGAAACTTGGCTTTTGCAACCTCCTCTTCCATATTATGCTTTGACATATATATCATATTCTGCTTCGGTCTGCATGATAATAAAGTAACCGATAACAGTACTATATATGCAATAATAGTTTTATTCATATGTTATTATTCTTATCTACTTGTGTTATTATTTAGGTTTACCTAACTGATTTCAATCTTATTTAAATATATTGCAACAAAAGCTTACTATATCATTTAAATACTTTAAAGCGTACTTTAAATCCTCATTTCAAAATCAATTCTTTCTCTAGCAATTTTCATTCCGTTTAAAAACAAAACGGCGAAATTATTGTTTTAATATTATCTTTTTTATTTCTATAATTCTCTAATTTTAACTATATGCTTCATTTTCAGATATTCTGTTATTGCATGTTAATTTAAATGGCTCCAATTATTTTTTATCATTCATCAGTTCAATTTCCTCAATCCAGGTATGATCTGATCATTTTCTTATAACGGAGATTCTTCTCACAAATTTTCTCTTTAAAAAATTCAGCTGTCAGTTTGAAAATAATATCAGAAAAGCAATGAAAAATGAGAACAAGCGGAATAGCAAACTTTATCACTGAAAATACACTTTCATTTTGAAGCCTAATCAAATCACTTTGTATATCCAGGCTAGAAAGGGAAAAATATAAAAAAAAGGTAAGAAGGAAACTAACTGAAATACTGATGAGAAAAGCCTGCCACCTGGACATATACCGTAAGACTTTGATTTTAAAAATACTCCCCATATACAATAAATCTAAAACTCCCTTTCCATTAATTCAACAACCAGTGGCTTTTATTATTGAACGAAGGTAACAATTATTATTAATATTTTTAATACTATATATTAATTTTATTTAAAATATGAGTGCAATATCGGAATGTTGTGAATTAAGTTTTTGAAAAGTTTTTATTTCGAGATGCTGAAAACCTATAACAAAAAAAATACTGCAAAATTATATTTTACAGTATTTTATACTACTTTGATATCGCAGCTGCGATCCGGACGGGACTCGAACCCGCGACCTCCGCCGTGACAGGGCGGCATTCTAACCAGCTGAACTACCGGATCAATTTTTTAATAAGAAATTGAGAAAACTTCCGCGATCCGGACGGGACTTGTTCTTATTTGAAAAACTCCCTATCCATAAGCTTTATATCGTTCTCTTATTTTTAGGTCACCGAATAGGTCACTTTTTTAAATAAGTTTAAGATTGTTTGTTTTTACTGGTGCAAATATATGTCTTTTTTTAGTTTTTCCAAATAAAAGACCATTTTTGATCACTAATTTTTACTAAAACACAGACTTTCAAAGACAAAAAATTCCTCTCCATATTTTTCACTCTTAAAATAATAATCATGATAACAAAATTGTCAATTATATATTTGAATAAACGACATTAAAAAACTACGAAATTACTTTTGTGCTAATCTGGTTTATATTTGATAAATTGTAAAATTTTAATAAAGTAAATTCAATGCAAATTATCTCCTAATGATAACGTACTATGTCATAAAAATCAACAATTGATGTTTTATTTACTCCATTTTAAGTTTTGTGCATACTTTGTATGTGGTCCAATTTCATGTGGAAAAGATTTCGAACCGGTCTCATGACCTAATGTTTGAATAACTTCATCCGTAACCCAGATGTAATTTTCAGATGTTTTATTCTTTAAATCTTTAAGTAATGGCATTTGCTCATCATTAATTACTAAATCAAAAACTTCATAAATAAAAAGACCTTTACCTCCCATATCCAAATCAATTATAGGTGATTGAATTTTTTTCTTAAATCTATAGTCGATGTATCTAAAAGGCCGCCAGGTTAAAATTTCTGTTGCAATTAATTCTTCACAAAATTCTCTCCAAGGCGAAATCTCACGATCCTCCTTTGAATCAAACCATTTAAGAAATTCAATTAGATTTTTACCTTTTACATGAACACGCAGATCATTTTTTGCAATTCCCTTTTCAGTTTCAAATTTTCTATCAGGTCTAACATCTAATTCTTCGAATTTTCTTTCACAGCCAGGTAATGTTTTATAACAACCACCCACAGGCTGAAAATATTTTCTTGTTCTGCTTTTAACAAGCAAGTATTCATTTTCAACTTTTATTCTATACAGATATGAAATAGAAACACGAACATCAGTATTTTTTAACAAAACCTTTGACTGGAAATAAAACCCAAGTCTATTGTAGTTTTCATATACAAAAGTTACAATGAAGGTAAGTAATGTGATATATCCCGTAGTGGAATATTTAGATTCTGTCCAGTTTCCTTTTTCGATGTATCCTCCAACGATTAGAATAACAGACAGAATTATTTGTAGAAAGATAGGTCCTTTTTTCATACAATTTTAGGGCTTGGATTAAGTTTTTTAATTGTCTCGGCGACAGTTTCAAAATCTAAAGCTTTATCCGGGAAACATTTTGCAACAGCTTCTGGCAATATTCTTAATCTTATATCTGAAAAAGAAAAAGAAAGTCCATTGTTCGATTCCTCTCCTGACAGGTTAGCCAATTCCTCTAACTGCTTATCTGTAATTTCAACACCAGCGAGAGAGGTTTTAAAAAGAAGCACTCTTTCCTCAAAGGTGGGACGCTCAAATTCTAAAATAATTGCCGCCCTTCTCACAATAGCTTCATCAAGAAAATGCAATCTGTTTGTCGACATAAACAATATTGCTCGCCCATTTAGTTCACGAATTTCATCAATTTTTTGAATTAATGTATTTACAGCTGCTTTTTCTTCCTGATGCATCTGCATGGTAGATCTTGTCGAAGCAATTGCATCAGCTTCGTCAATTAGTAAAAATGCTATTCGTTTCTTACCTGCTTGAGTTTTTAGTTCAGCAAATGCATCATTTACTAAATTCCCCATTTGACCATGAAGACCTTCTCCTCTAACTCTTGTACTCAGTTTTAGAAAAAAACCTTCCTTTTTTAATTCCCTAAGCATTCTGTCCGCAATGGCCTCGGCAGAAACAGTTTTGCCTGTTCCTGCGTCACCTGCCAATATAATTAATGGATATTTTTCTTTCAGTTGTGAAATTACTGGAAGTTCTGTTTTATGAAATTTTTTGCTCCACTCAACAAGACCTTCTTGATCCAGCAAGAGCTTTAAGTTCGAAAGTATCCTATTATATTTGTTTTCAAAACCAATTAAGTGTTTAGCTCTTTCGGCAATTTCTCTACTAGGAAGTTCTGTTATATTATCAAAAATTGTACTCATATTTATTTAAAATTCTTTTTTTGTAATTCATATCCATTACTTGCATACAACTGTGCATCTGACTGTTGCAGATGCGGAAAATTAGTATTAATATCTGTACTACCCCAACTGAGTTTTAATTCCTTTTGAAAATTTGTTTTCTCTTCAGAAGTTAGGTTCCTCCATTTCTGAGTATGAGATAATATAATTGATAGTGAAGTGTTATCAGTATCTGGCCAATCATTATTTTTCCCAGCGCGTTCGCTGTCGGTTGCATCACCTAAATCATTTACAATAAATTTAGCTGCTTTCACTGGCAAACCCGTATTGGTATTGATCAAGGTTATGCTTACTGATTGTAAATAATATTTTTCTGCATATTTGAGCACATCATGGAAAACCTTATCTACGTATTCCATTGTCCACTTATTAGTGCGTCTGGCAATTGTTCTGATATCTGCCTCACAGCTTTCAAATGTTTTTCTTATATCAAGGACCGTATAAGTATTTGTTTTTGTATTTGTTCCGTACATAGTTTAATTTATTTAATGTTAAAGGTTGGACCGAAAACACTTTTCCATTCTTGTATAGTATCTCCTTCATTATTTCTTGCTTGAGCAAAGTTCAAAGTATCAAATGCCTCTTCAGCCTCTTCAATAATTTCGGCCCATCTTGGTTTGGTCATTCTCTTTGCAACATTATTTTCTTTATTAGTATTGTCAGCAACATAGATTGCTGAATCGTACTGTGTCGGAACACTACGAATGGAATCTTGAAAAATAATTTCTGGAAATTCAGTAGAACTTACAAATTCAAAAAAACGAATGATTCCTTCTTCGATATTTGTTTGGATTCCTTTATTTATGTCAAGATAGGCAACAATCAATTCAATCGTAAAAGAAGATAATCCTGGTTCATTATCAGAAGGTTTTAATTCTTTGTAATTTCTCCACCATTTTATAGCTCTTACAATTGAAGTGTAAGCAGAATTTTCTTGTCTTCTGTTAAGTGAAAAACTTAACTGCTTGGAAATACTGGTAATATACTTTTTACCATTTCCATGTCTGCTGGGTTGCCATACATAATCCTTTGGTGTGCTTAATGGGACTACAGGAACAATATCAACGCTTAGTCCGGAACCTGAAAAATAAATGGTTACCGACTTTGTGTTTCCAGCAGCATCCACATCTTTAGAAATGTCTTTTTGTGGATAAATTTCTTCCAAATATTCTACAATAAAATCAAAAAGCTTCCCAATGTCATTATGAATATCTTCATCACCAGTAACAAAAAGTACAAGATCAATATCTATGGGATGGTCTCCCGTAGGTTTCAAAATCGTATGTTTTTTCCACGAACCAGCGAGAAGATATTTCTCAACCTTTAATCCATGTCTGTCATCTTCAGCAATTTTTTTGTCTAATTTTTCTTTCAGGTTGTTTACCTGATCTCTATACTTGCCCATGTTTTCAGGCTGCAGTTTGATTTTACTAATAAAAAACTGTAAATCTTTGTCTGATAATTTCATTTTTTTTGTTTATTAAATTTATTACATCAAACTTTTCTCCTACAATAGCAGTAATGACAAACTGTCATAAAAGTCTGATTTTAATATAAATAGAGCCAAATGTAATTTTATTTTTCAAAAATATATTACGGAAATCCGTAAGCATATTATAATCTTTTAAAGAACCTCAAAAAACTACTAGCTCTTTCTCATTTATATAATGATATTAAAAATTGGTAAACTCCAAGTATCATTTTTAGGATACCTGGAGTTTAAATGGAGTTACTTTTCCTTGGTAACTCCTTTGAAGGGAGTGTTACTAGAAGTTTTTACATCCATAAATCTACCTGTAGCAGTATCGCGTTTCACCCAAGAATCTGTTTGTGGATTGTAGGTTTGTGAACGCCCTTTAACTGCTCCATTTCTGTGACCGTCTCCAGTCGGTTTGTTAGTTGCCATAATTAGTAAGCATTTTTTCCTTTAACATTCTAGGCCATAAAGGAATTGACCATTGAACAAACTTCAATCATATACTAATTCCATTAGAAAGATTTTTTTAACTTTGAAGTATATGAGCCTATCCACTCATATACTAATTCCATTAGTAATGCATTTTGGTATATAGATGAATGTAGAACAAAAAAAAACCGATGAAATAGTTTTTGAGACATTACCCAGTGATGAGCTTATAGATTATATTTCTTTTAAAGAAGAATATCCTGAAGAAGCTGCTGCAGCGTTTACCGAGTTTTGTAGTAGGTTTGAAAGAGATATTTTGCAAAAAGCAGAAATATATTGTAATAAATTTAATTACAGTGAGGTTGTTGCACTTGAAATAGCAACTTGTGCTTTTGCCCGCGTTTGGAAATATCACTCTTTTAATAAAAGTAAAGCCAAGTATCCGGATGATATTGATCGGTCGATTTTGTTATGGCTTTATCCAATAGTATATACTCAATTGGTAAAATATGGAGATTTAAATACCTGTGCGGAACCTGATGAAGACGATTTATCAATTGTAGAGAATATTGATGATCTAATTTCGTTAACAGTAGGAGACGATGATATACAAAAGAAAAGAGAGCTGAAAATTAGATTAGAAATCATTGAGAGAGCTATGCTTGGTCTATCTGAAAAACATAAGATTGTGTATCTTACATATAAAGCTTACGAAAATACCGGAAAAAAAAATATACCAAGGTCAGTGGGTAAAAAATTGAGAGACAGATTGAATTTAGTTCAAAATTCAATTCAGGTTTATAAAAAAGAAGCTAATGATCACATTAATAACTATCTAAAAGCTTTCAATGGGAATAGATAAAAAATATATAGGAAAGGTTACAGAGACTAACCTTGATGATTGGTTACATTCAACAGGTTTTTTATTTCCTCAGAATAAAACTCAGATAGAGAGGTTTAATAAACTTTATGAAGATTATGATTTTAAGTTGAAAAACACAGGTATTAATGTCAAATCAATTATTGATGGTTCTTTTTGCGTTGAAAAAGAATCAAAAATTATATCAATTGACACAAACTTAAGTCATGAAATAGAAAGTTTGAAAATGGTCGCCAGAAAAGGGCAAAGCAATATTTCTCAAAGCGTCTTTGACAAAATGAAACAGAATCAGAAAAAGAAGAAAGGTGATTGATAGCAGTTCCTTATCAAAAATTAAAAAGCTTGCTGGATCCATTAGTGGAAATTTCAATACTGAAAAAATAATTCCATTACATCTTATTGCAGAATCTGAGGACATTGAGGTATTTTATGATCATTATGACAAAGGGACTTTTGATGGAATGACTGTTTATGATGATAATGAATTTTATATTCATATTAATATAGATAATCATAATAGGTTTAATTCTCCGCGTTCTAGATTTACACTAGCCCACGAACTTGGGCACTATTTTATAGACACACATCGCGTTGGACTCAAACTGGGAATTTTAGAACCTCATCCCTCGAAAATTGACAGGGTTCAATTCGATAAAATTGAAAGAGAAGCAGATTATTTTGCGGCTTGTCTCTTAATGCCAGAAGAATCTTTTCAACGAAATTTATGGAAGAGAAAAAAATTTAGTTTTAAAGTGATTGATGAGTTAAGCAAGGAATATAATGTGAGTAAAACTTCATGTGCACTCAGATTTGCAGAAATAGGAAATCATCCTATCAAAATAGTTTATGCTGAGAATGGATTTGTGAAATGGCAAAAAAACAGTCAGGGCTTCCCTTTCTGGAACTTACTTAATGATAAAAAAGTTCCTGAAGGTTTAGCTATGGCTGATTATTTTAAAAATGTAAAAACTTCAATTGAAAATCCAGAAGAAATTTTTGCTATTGATTGCTTTGA
Source organism: Chryseobacterium gleum (assembly GCF_900636535.1). NCBI lineage: Bacteria > Pseudomonadati > Bacteroidota > Flavobacteriia > Flavobacteriales > Weeksellaceae > Chryseobacterium > Chryseobacterium gleum. Next base: position 5,116,711 of record NZ_LR134289.1, on the reverse strand, counting down.
AAATGTAAAATCCGAAGACTCCAGAAGAATTTTCTATGAACATTGTATAGTGTATGAAAATTGTGCACTAAGTATTATTTGGGAAGATTAAATATTCCTTAAATTGAAAAATCTAATCTAAATATGCTTTATACATTATGGTAAATATTCAAAATTTTAATCTAAAGTAAATTGAGTGACCTATATATTTGGAAGTAAAATATTATATTTTAATAAAAATCAACTCAATCATTTTTATAGAATTAAACTGGATAGAGTATAATAATATTTGGCGACTACATCCAAGTATATAACAACCTTATTTCAATTATCTAACGATGCTGTGTAAAAACTTCCCTTTCCCTTTTGATTTTAATGGTTTTATATATGATTAGAAAAATAAAAAGGAAAATAGGTATTTTGATATCTTAACAAGAGAAAAAATAATTAAAATATCTGATTTACTATGAGCGAAATGTCCGATTTTAAAAAGAATTATTTTAAGCATCTTGAAGAAGAAGTCACAGCAATATTAAAGGAAAATCAAAATATTGTATCTGTATTTATCAACTTTGCACAATTAAAGAATATTAATTTGATTGAACAGGAATTGAAATATGCTCAAATGTCAGGAATAACAGTTAACTCAAAAGATTTATTTTTAAAACTTAACGAGGATATTCTGTAGTGTATAAAACGAGAAATGGATATTTTACCTCTCTTAGTAGTACAACACTCCAAATCAATAGTTGATAATCGTGAATTCATTACAGATTACTATAAAATTATCAAGATATGCAATCCTTAAAATCAGATTTCATCTCCTTTTAAGGACTTTTTGTTTTAAAGGCAGATAGGTTGCTTCTTTTCGTAAAATATAGTTAATAAACAAATACAGATATGAATACATATCTGTATTTGTTTGAAAAGAATCAAGATGAATCGTGTATACTTCTTTAAACCTCTGATAGGGTTGTTGAATTTATAATTTTAATAATTAAGAGATAAGCCAACACCAAATCCCATATCACTATCATAATGGGTACGTATACCCACATTTTTATTAATGATATATCTGAGTTCAGTCATATATTCCATATCGGTGTTGACCATAAACCCTGCTCTCAATCGTTTTGTAATAGGAATATCTTCTCGCATTAAAGAAAGGCGTACAATACCATCATGATATACTTCTGCCTGGAAATTTACTAACATTGGCAATGTGTACATAAAACCTAAGCTAATTGCCCTACGTGTATCTTTTTCATTTCTCTGTCCGAATAAATTGGTTTCGTGTTCATCTATTCCCATTTTTCGGTAACGCCAATCAAAACCGATGAAGGGCATAAACCATTGCATCTTTCCGATGTATCTTCCCAAATGAGTTTCTACTTCGTAGCCGTGCATATCGTTGTAGCCTAAACGCCACTCTGTACCCAAACTCCATCTCGCATTTTGAAACATTGCATCCCCATCGTTACCATTGGTTGCAAAATCGTTCTGTGCCATAAAGTGCGACATATTGCTCTCTCTTTGCAATTTATTGTAGGCTTGCTTTTTATTGGGTAAATATGGATTTTGGTAGTCATCAACTGCAAAAACCCTGTTCATACCAGACATCATATGATAGAGGATATGACAATGAAAAAACCAATCTCCTTCCTCGTTCGCTAAAAACTCAATGGTATCGGTTTCCATTGGCATTATATCCAACACATTCTTCAATGGTGATTTTTCTCCTTTACCATTGATTACTCTGAAATCAAAGCCGTGCAAATGCATTGGATGGCGCATCATTGAGTTATTGTAAATGGTAATGCGCAAAATTTCCCCTTTCTTTACAGGTATTTTATCGGTTTCAGAAAGTATTTTATTATCCATACTCCACACGTAGCGGTTCATATTTCCGGTAAGGGTAAACTTTAATTCTTTTACAGGTGCGTCTTTAGGAAGTGTGGTATTGTATGGGGATTGTAACATAGCATAATTCAATGTTTTGATATCGCCTAAAGCATTTGCATTGTAACGATTGGGGTCATTATCCATATTCATATTGTGCTGACTGTGGTCTTGCTTTTGCTTAGCATCTCCAGTAATTTCAGGATACATTACCACATTCATGTCCATTTGGTTCAGGCTCATTTTCATTCCCATATCATCTAAATCACCATTCATTTTCATCATATCGTTCATCATTTTCATTCCTTCAAAATATTTCAATTTTGGAAGTGGAGAAATAAGTTGCTTGATACCATTACCTACAAAATAACTTGCAGATTGTGTTCTGTCTTCGGTAGTTGCTAAAAATTCGTAAGAAACACCATCTTCAGGAATGGTTACTACAATATCGTAAGTTTCGGAAACTGCAATGATTAACCTATCAACTTCTACAGGTTCTACATCATTACCATCATTGGCTACTACAGTAATTTTACCGCCTGCATATCGTAACCAAAAATAGGATGAAGCTCCACCGTTTGACACTCTTAATCTTACTTTATCTCCCGCTTTTAGTGTTTTGCCATCAACTGATTTTAAATCTGTGGTATGATTGCCGTTGATTAATATTTTGTCATAATATACATCGCTTACATCCATCGCCAACATTCGTTTCCATTCGTTTTTAATCTTTGTTTTAAAGTAACCTTCCTTGATGGCTTCTGCATAAGATTGGGTAGCATTTTTTTTGATGGCTGCCCAATCATTCGCATTATGCAACATTCTGTTAATGTTATCAGGGTTAAGGTTTGTCCATTCGCTTAAAATGATGGGTACGGTTGGTAAATCATCAATTCCTTTTCTAAATGTTCTATCGTTATCGCGCTTTTTCATTACAAAGCTGCCATACATTCCAATCTGCTCCTGCAATCCTGAGTGGGAATGGTACCAGTGCGTACCATGCTGGATAATCGGAAAACGGTAGGTGTAGGTTGTGCCCGGTGCGATGGGTTTTTGTGTAAGCCAGGGCACACCGTCTTCTTTATTGGGCAGGAACACACCATGCCAGTGAAGTGATGTGCTTTCTTTCAATTGGTTGTGCACCACTATTTCGGCAGTGTCGCCCTCGGTAAAGGTAAGGGTGGGCATGGGGATTTGCCCGTTTACGGCAATCGCCCGCTTTTGCTTACCTGCATAGTTGACAAGGGTATCTTTTACATACAGGTCGTAATGCACTACTTTCTGTGCAAACAACGTTTGGGTGCAAAGCAGTATCAGCACTGTTTGCAGTATTCTTATGGGTATTTTTTTATATCTGTTCATTCGTTGAAAAATTTTATTTAATGCTGTCTTCCATTGTGCCAAACCACGCCATCAAAACCTGCTTATCCTCCGGTGATAATACTGCATTGCGATGGATGAGTGTGTATGACGACAAAGGCATTTCCCCGTCCTTGACCTGCCCCGCCATAGCCCTGAACTTGTTACGCTGCCTGCGGGCAGAATATTCGCCAAATTCGCTAAAGTTGAGTTCCTCTTTCCCCTTTTTTATATGCTCTGCCATGTACCATGCTCCGGGCTGGATACGACTGTACCACGGATAGCGGGTATTGTTGCTATGGCAGTCGTAGCAGGACTGGGCAAGGATAGTCTTTACATTTTGGGGTACGGTGTACACCCTTTCAATATGGGTGGCTGGCACTACATCTGATTGGTTACGTAACGGCTGGATAAACTGGATACAGATTGAAATAATTATCAATATCCCAACAGCTATATTGAACGGTTTTAGTTTTCTTAATTTATTATTCATTTGAATTAGTTTTACATACTGCTCATGTCGTGTCCTGCCATCGGGTCTGCTCCATTCCTAAAAATGTATTCGCTGTTTAAAAGATAAGCACCTGAAACAACTACAATATCTCCATCTACTAATCCTGAAACGATTTCTATTCTGTTATCTATTTCCGTTCCCGTTTTTACCATTCTACTTTTAAATGTCTTTTCTCCTGTTTGTACCCATACGGTTTCACTTTTACCATTTCTTATTACAGCATCTACCGGCATGGTTATGCCTTTAGTCTTCGGCGTTTCAAGAAAAACATATACAGGCATTCCGGGCTTCAAATCTTTATTTGGATTAGGTACTGTAATTCGTATCAAATTAATTCTTGAAGACGGATTAAGCTCGGGGTTGCTAAAGTCTATTTTGCCAGTAATAACTTTGTTATTCAGGTCAGGAATTTGTACTGTTGCTGTTTTTGTTTGGTTGATAAGTGACATTTGGGAGGAATAAGCCTGTGCTTCTGCCCAAATTGTAGATAGGTCAGCCAAGTCTACTATCGTGCCGCCTTCTGCCACATAACCGCCCTCTACAACCTGCAAACTTGTGATGTAACCCGAAGCCGTACTATAAAATGTAGTTGTTGCCGAAATTTTGCCAGCACTTTGTAAAGCCCTAACCTGATTATCCGTCATACCCCACAATAACAATTTGTTCTTTGAACTTTGTATAAGCTGGTCAAAATCTATTGAATTAATATTTCCAAAAGTTTTCTTCTTTTCCAGTGCCAGTAAATATTCCTGTTTTGCATTGTTCAGTTCTTCACTATATATTTCCATTAACGGGGAACCTTTGGTTACAAAGTCACCAACGTTTTTATAATGCAGTTTTTCTACCCGTCCCATAACTCTGGAGCTTACGGATTGCATATTGTACTGATTGAAATTTAATACACCTGTAAGTATTACTCTATCCCCCAAAAGACCATCTTTTAAGGTGTCTGTTTTTATGTTGCCCAACTTAATCTGTTCGCTATTCAGTTGAATGGTATTGGGGTCTGCTTGTTTGCTTTTCTCAACCCGAACAAGCTCCATGTGACATATAGGACAGTGACCGGGTTTGTCTGATACAACCTGTGGGTGCATGGAACAGGTATAGTAACTACCATCATTATTACCTGCATGGTCATGTTTATTGTCTTTACAAGACAACAAAACCGACATAAGGAGGGCAATTGTTATGACTAAATAATATTTCATATTCTAATTATTTTTTGTTCTTACAAAACTTTCACTATCCATAAGGTACTGTGCGTTTCCTGCAATCTCTTCCACGGGTAACAGCCCCTGCAATACTTCTATATATCCGTTCGCTTCATTACCTGTTTCAATTTTATTCACGATAAACCCTCTATCTACTTTTTTCAAAATGACTTTGGTTAATCCAAGGGAAATGACAGCTTCTTTAGGTATCCAATTGCCGGAAATTCCAGCCGTTGATATTTCAGATTTAACCTGACTTCCGATTGGTAACTGCATACGGTTATTATCAAAATAGACACGCACGGATAACGTTTTACTTCCGGGTCTGAAAAATGGTTCTATAAACCCAATAGTTCCTATAAATTTCTTCTCCGGAGCTACTTCCGGTATAATACTTACTGTTTGACCTGTCTTTACAAGCGGTACATCCTCGGGGAAAATATTTAACAACACCCACGATTTTCCCGGGTTAAATACATTAAAAATAGTTTGTCCTTTTTGAACATACATACCTTCTTTCAGGCTAAGTTCAGAAGATGTTTCAGATATTTCTCCCATCGAATTTGAGGGTGATGTACTACTGCCCATTGACCCGGCTGTGCCGGTTTCGTGAATATGTCCGGCATAGTTACTGTAAACAGATACGGATAAATCAGGCTTTCCTTTTTGGATGATACTCTGCAATTGGTTTTCGCTCATTCCAAGTAATAGCAATTTTTGCTTAGCCGCATTTATCATCATATTGTTCGTAGCATCATTTTTTAATAGAAACAATAAATTCACTTGCGCTTCCATCAGTTCGGGGCTATAAATATCCATCACTTTCTGCCCCTTTGCTATTTTTTGGAATTTATAACGTATATAAAGCTTTTCAATCCTGCCGGATATTCTGGCGGATATATTTCCCGTTTGTCGGGTATCATAAGCAATATTTCCAAGAGCCTGTACGGTTATGTCTTTATGCTCTGACTGCATCCTAATAGTAGGAATGTCTGATATAACAAATTCATTAGTCGGCTTAAGCAGTGTATTCAACTCAATACTTTCCGTTTCATTTGTATTTACTGTTTTTTGCACCAATTCCATTCCGCACTTGGGGCATTTACCGGGCTTGTTGCTGGTAACTTCGGGGTGCATGGGGCAGGTATATGTCGGGCTATTTTTAGCAGTGTGACTGTTGTCGGGATGACTGGTCTTGTCTGTATTGTTGTTACAACTATACAGTACAAGAATAATCATCAAAAAACAAATTATATATTTCATTTTCTTTCAATTAAACGGTCTATTGTTATTTGCATCTCAAATGCTTTTGATAAAATATCGAGGTATTCCAGTTGTGTCATGTTCAGTTTTTCCCATGCATCATACAGCATAAATAATTCCTCGGTATTTTGCTCGTAACCGAGCTGCATTGTTTTGAAATTATTTTTCAAAGCCGGAATGATGTCATCCCTATAAAGACTAAGCTGATTTTTTTTGAGGTCGAACTCATTTCTCATGCCATATGCCATACCACTGTATTCATTTATCATCATGTTTTTTTGAGAACTAAGGGCATCTGCTTTCCACTTCAAACTTGCAATATTAGCTTTGCTCATCTTTGAAGCCCAATTGACAAAAGGCAGTTTTACCATTGCCATTGCTGTGTATTGCATGGGCTGTCCTCCAAAGCCATACATATTTTCAAATCGAACACCAAATTCAGGTTTCAGGCTTTGTCGCTCTGTTTCCTGTTTCAGAGTTGTTAACCGTATCTGCTGGTCTAATGATTTCAGGTCACTCCGGTTTTTGTTGAACAGTGCAGTATCAAATACCATATCCGAATAATCGTTGAATGAAAATATTGTATCAATTTCAAAAGGAGCCATAGGGTTTCGCCCCATAAGGGTATTTAATCTGATGCGTTTTTCCTTGATATCATTTTCATACATAATCTGCATATTATGGGTGCTTCCGAGCGCTGCTTTAGCTTTATAATATGCACCTATTTTACCTACTCCGTTCTTATACCGTATTTCTGCATTCTTAATCATGAAGTTGAGCATCTTTTCGTTTTCGGCAACTACATCCAGTCGTTTCAGTAACACAATCCATTCGGAGTATAAGAGTTTGGCATCCTGTATAATTTCATTTATGCCCGCTCCTTTATTTTCTTTTTCTACGGATGACATTGCGTTCATATATGCTTCTTCAGCATCCAACTTTTTCTTATTGGGTATCATCTGTTCTATCGACAGCATAGCCGAACCCATTCCTTTCATCTCACCATCTCTTTTCCAAAGGTTCACGTTGTAAGGTGTCATAAACTGTCCAACACCAATTGTTGGCGGCATCCAGCTTCGTGCGCCTTTTGCTGCTTCATCCATAGAACGAATTTCATTGTCGTACATCTTCACAATGGGATGATTGGTTTGTATGCTGTCTATAACATTTTGGAGGCTTATAACCTGTGCATTTATATTGGTAAAAAGACATACTATAAATGCTGTAAAAATTATCTTTTTCATTTCTGATTTTTTGATTTTAATGTGCTGCATCTAATACGTCAATCTTTCCGAATTTTTTCAGCTCATATTCTTTTTGCATCAGGAAGATAATTGGTGTAACCAGCAGAATATGGATTGCTGAAGTAAATACGCCTCCAACCATCGGCAATACGATTGGTTTCATCATATCACTGCCTACGCCGGTACTCCATAATATGGGAACCAGCCCGAACAGGGTTACACACACGGTCATTATTTTTGGACGTAAGCGTTTTGCCGCACCGTGTATTACGTATTCTCTAAGGTCTTCGTTTGTAATGGTTTCACGACTATTTCCTTTTAATAGCACCAATTGTTGCATGGCATCATTGAGGTAGATGACCATAACAATTCCTGTTTCGACAGCAAGGCCAAACAGGGCAATAAATCCAACAGCTACAGCTACAGAAAGGTTTACACCCCATAGACTAATCATAAATACTCCTCCAATCAGAGCGAATGGAATACTGATGAGATTGAAGAAAGCCTCTCTCATAGAATGAAAAGCAAAATACATAGACAGAAATATGATAACTAATACAATGGGCATAATCCATTTCAGTGTTTGTTCGCCCCTTATAAGGTTTTCATATTGTCCACTCCACTCTAAAAAATATCCCTGAGGCATTTTAAGCATCATATTATTCAGCTTGGCTTTAGCTTCTTCTACTGTGCTGCCAAGGTCTCTTTCCCTAACGTTGAACAGAACTGTACCTCTTAACATTGCATTTTCAGAGTTAATCATTGGAGCCCCCTCTGATAGCTTAACTTCTGCAACACTTCCTAATGGAATAGAGCCAAAATCCATTGTTTGAACGGGCAGGCGTTTAAGTGCTTCAATATTATTTCTGAAATCCTGTCCGTAACGGGCATTTACAGAGAAGCGCTGCCTTCCCTCAATGGTAGTGGTCAATTTCATACCGCCCAACGCGCTTTCAACCAAATTGTTTACATCGTCTATGCTTATATTGTATCGGGCAATTTCATCTCGGTTTATAACAATATCAACATATTTACCTCCCGTTATTGGTTCTACATACATATCTTTAATACCTGCCACGCCATCAAGCTCCGTTTTAATTTTTTGCGATAATGAATAGATGCTATCGAGATTTTGACCATAAACTTTTATGCCGACATCGGTACGGATGCCGGTTGATAACATATTGATGCGGTTTATAATGGGCATTGTCCAACCATTTGTTACTCCGGGCATTTGAAGTTTCGCATTTAGTTCATTAATGATGTCATTCTTTTTTATTCCGTCCCGCCATTCATTTTGTGGTTTTAACAAAATGATAGTTTCAATCATACTGATTGGAGAATTATCTGTAGCAGTATTCGCCCTGCCAGCTTTACCTAAAACGTGCGCTACTTCCGGTACAGATTTAATAATCTTATCCTGAACCTGCAATATTCGTTTGGCTTCTGAATTAGAAACATCGGGTAATGTAACGGGCATAAATAACAATGAACCCTCATCGAGTGGTGGCATAAATTCCCTCCCAAGATTTAATATCATTGGAATACTTATAATAAGTGCAGCGATGTTGATACCCAATACGGTTTTTCGCCATTTTACACACCATTTTATAACAGGCTCATACAGCTTTTCCAAGCCCCGGTTTATTGGGTTTGAATGCTCACTTTTAAACTTGCCTTTCATAAAGAAAGAAATCAGCACCGGCGCAAGCGTAAGTACCAATAAAGCATCCACGACCAATATAAACGTTTTGGTATAAGCAAGCGGATGGAAAAGTTTGCCTTCCTGCCCTGTGAGTAGGAATACAGGTAAAAATGAAGTTACAATGATAATCGTTGAAAAAAATACGCCTCTTGAAACCTGCTTGCATGATTTCTCAATGATACTAAGTCGTACTTCCTCTGGAATTTTTTCGTAGCCAACATTTTTATTGGCTTTCTTTTTAAACCATTTTATTTTCATGATGGGTCGGATGTTTTTTGTTTACGCTCATTTTGCCAAACGGAAAGATTTCTATAAGAGTTCTCTGACATTATAATTCCGTTATCTACAATTACCCCGATTGCCAGCGCAATTCCGGTAAGGGACATAATATTGGATGATAACCCAAAAGCGTTCAATATGATAAAACTGATGGCAACGGTAACTGGAATTTGAATAATGATACTTAATGCACTCCGCCAGTGGAACAGGAAAAGAATTACAATAAAGGCGACTGCAATAATTTCCTCTGCGAGCTTATGTTTGATATTTTCGATAGCTGCTTCGATTAATGTACTTCTGTCATAAGAAGTTTTTAATGTTACGCCAGCCGGTAAACCTTTTTCAACATCTTTGATTTTTTCTTTAACGGCTTTTATCACTTGGTCTGCATTTTCGCCATAGCGCATTACTACAATTCCTCCCACAACTTCTCCTTCTCCATTTTGGTCAAATATACCCAGCCGCAAATCTCCGCCCATTTGTACGCTTCCGATGTCTTTTACTCTTACCGGAATGCCATTATAGTTGCCTACTGCAATTTTTTCAATATCAGCAGTATTCTTTATATACCCCAAACCTCGTATAATGTAAGCCATATCTGCCATTTCAAATTTGCGACCACCAACATCATTGTTGTTTGCTTTTACTTTATTCATTACATCCATAAGGGAGATATTGTAATACTGGAGCTTTACGGGGTCAACGACTAACTGATATTGTTTTTCATATCCTCCAAAGGAGGCTACTTCTGCAACACCTGGTACAGTTTGCAGTGCTAACTTGATATACCAATCCTGCAATGCGCGCTGCTCTCCAAGTTCCATCTGCGGTGCATCCAAATGATACCAGTATATATGACCAACGCCTGTCCCATCAGGACCAAGCGTTGGTACAACCTCCTGTGGCAATAGCCTTTGAGCATAATTAAGTCTTTCCATGACTCGTGTACGAGCCCAATAAACATCAACATCGTCATCGAAGATGATATACACGAAACTCATTCCGAACATTGATGTGCCTCTTACGTTCTTTACTTTGGGTATTCCCTGTAAGTTGCTTACTAAAGGGTAGGTTACTTGGTCTTCGATAGTCTGTGGACTGCGTCCCATCCATTCAGTGAAAACTATTACTTGGTTTTCACTTAGGTCAGGAATTGCATCTATCGGATTTTTCTTAACTGCTGAAATGCCCCAAACAAGTAAACCGGCTGCTATAAGCAGCACGATATACCTGTTTTTCAAGGACAGTTCTATTATTTTTTGTACCATGATTTATTTTTCATTTTAATACTGCTTTTTTACAGAACCACAGCTAATCATTTTTGAACCGTAGTAAGGGTTTTTGATTTCCTTGTTTTCGCTGAACCAAACAGCACCCTTACCGTCATTGAACATCGGACAATGGTCCTGATACAATGTTTGCGATGTACCGAACAAATCAATCAGGTCTTTCAAATCTTCGCCAAGCGAGGCCAAATGTTCCCGCTGGTGGTGGATGTTGCCGACATTTTCCCCGATATGTTCTGCTTGTTCTTTAGCATCGTCCGCTATGTCCATGTACTTTTTGTGCTTATCGGCAGGAACGGCTTTCATGTCCACTTTATTCAGGGTAGCTAACAGCTTTTTCCCTGAACTGGCGGCGGCTTTGTCATCGTCCGAAACAAGGGCGTTCTTTAAGGACAGATAATCGGTAACTATGGGCGCAATAGAAAAGTTTTTTGCTTCTTCTTTTCCTTTTGCTTCCTGACCGCTCGGTGTTTCGCTCACAGCGGGCGCAGCTACCGTATCATCCTCTTTTGGTTGGGAAGCTGGCTGTTCTTGTGATACAACAGCAGTATCATTTGAAGACTGCTCGTTTTTGTTGGATGCCTGATTGCATGATACTGTTACAAATGCCATGATAACAGCAATGATTGATAATGTTAGATTTTTCATTTTTATTTATTTTTTGATTTTTAATAAACTTGCGTTAATAGCCACTACAATGGTGCTTACACTCATCAGCACAGCACCCATAGCGGGACTTAGAATAAAATTCGGATAGAGTACGCCCGCCGCAAGCGGTATTGCCACTACGTTGTAGCCAACCGCCCATATCAGGTTCTGTACCATCTTTTTGTAGGTAAGTTTGCCGAAGTCAATCAGTTTGACCACATCCCTCGGGTCGCTGTCTACCAATATGATATCCGCTGTTTCGGCAGCCACGTCCGTACCGGAACCCACGGCAATGCCCACATCTGCCTGTGCCAGTGCAGGTGCATCATTTACACCATCACCAGTCATTGCTACGATTTCGCCTTTTGCCTGAAACTCCTTTACTTTCTCCTGCTTGTTGTGCGGAAGCACATTAGCCAAATACCCGTCCATACCCAATTTTCCGGCTACGGCAGCAGCAATCCTGTCGTTGTCCCCGGTGAGCAGAAAGGACTTGATGCCCATTTTTTTGAGTTCCTCAATCGCCTGTGCCGAACCCTCACGGATGCTGTCTGCCAAAGTAATGATGCCGATTACCCGGTCATCAATGAGGACAAAGTTGACCGTTTCGGCCTCTTGATTGATTTCGTTTGGAATTTCCGGCAGGGAAAGGTGGTTTTCGGTGAAATAATTCGGGCCGCCAGCTACGACATTTTTCCCGTTCACAACACCTTTAACACCTATGCCCTGCATATAGCTGAAGTTTTCAGACTTCCATAAGGCAAGGCTCTTTTCTTTCAATGTAGCCATAATGCCTTTGGCGATATGGTGTTCCGAATTTTGCTGTACTGCGGCAGCATACTGGATAACCTCATCGGCATTATATTCATCCGTTAAGGGAATAACCTTTTCTACCGCATGGGAACCTTTGGTGAGCGTTCCGGTCTTATCAAAAATGACAGTGGAAAGTTTTCGGGTGGTTTCAAATGCCGTACGGTTGCGGATGAGCAGGCCATTGGTCGCCGAAAGCGTTGTGGAAATGGCGACTACCAACGGGATAGCCACGCCCAATGCGTGCGGGCAGGCCGTTACCATTACCGTCACCATTCTTTCAAGCGCAAAGGCAATATCTCCACTGCTTGCATACCAATAGGCAAATGTGCCTATGCCCACGGCAATGGCGATAAAGGTGAGCCATTTGGCAACTTTGTCCGCAAGGTTTTGCGTATTGGACTTAGTAGCTTGTGCCTCCTGCACAAGATTGATAACCCTGTTCAGGTAGCTGTCTTTTCCAACGGCTGTTACCTTAACTTTCAGCGCACCATCACCATTGATAGAGCCTGCGATGACCTTTCCGTCCTTTTCCTTTTTTACGGGAACACTTTCTCCGGTAAGCATACTCTCGTTGATATATGAAAGCCCATCCAGAACCAATCCGTCGGCTGGAATTTTTTCACCCGGTTTTATGATAGCCGTTTCACCGCTTTGCAGGTCTTCTAGCTTTATCTTTACAGCTTCTCCGCCTCGTTCCACGGTAACATCGTTGGGCAGTAACGCTACCAATGACTGTAATGCCCGTGAAGCAGCCATTTGGGAACGCATTTCCAGCCAATGCCCTAACAGCATGATGTCAATTAGGGTTGCCAGTTCCCAAAAGAAATCCATACCCTGCAAGCCAAATACAACGGCTACGGAATAGACATAGGCTACGGATATGGCGATAGCAACAAGTGTCATCATCCCTATGGCTTTGGCTTTCACCTCGCCAATCATTCCCTTTAGGAATGGTAAGCCTCCATAGCAATAAATCACCGTACCCAATGCCAGCAACACATATTTATCGCCATTGAAAGCAAGCGAGAAACCTAACCATTGCTGTATCATGTGCGACAGGAGCAGTATAGGGATTGTAATGACAAGGCTTATCCAAAAACGAGTGAGGAAATCACCTGTATGATGTCCCTCATGTTTATTAAAGTTTTCGTCAGCATGGCCATGTTGAGAATGCCCGGAATGCCCATGTCCTGATTTTTGTACATGAGAAACTGAGCTACCGCCAACGGGAACCAGTGCCATGCCACAAAGCGGGCATTTGCCTGGTTCGTCTTTTAGCACCTGCGGGTGCATGGGACACGTGTATTTTTTCATAATAAGGGGTTTTAAAAGTTATGTTGCACTTAATTTTTTTGCCATCTCATGGGTCATTTCTTCGGCATAAGCACCATAGGCATCCACAAGTACGCCTTTATTCTTACCATCATTGGACGATATGGCATAAATCACGGCATTGTTATCAGGACTGCTGTCGAGGCTTTCAAACCTATGGGTTTCCGTAACCGTAAAATCCTCCGGTTTTAGTTTCAGGCTCCTTGACGCACAGTACAGGCAGTCCGGCAACAGACTAAAGTCCATACTGTATCCACGCTGTCTTAGGTCTTTAAGCGCCTGCACCATGTCATTGTACTGTACCATAGCTTTCAGACCTGTTATTTAATGGTTTCGACCGTACTGCCGCAGGTAAGCATCTGTGAGCCGTAATATGGGTTTTTAACAGCATTCTCTTTACTTAGCCAATTGGCTCCCTTACCTCCATTGTACATAGGGCAGTGCTGGTAATAAACGGGAGTATCCTGTTTAGACACTTTGGCCAGTGTGTAGATGCTTCCCGAAAGTGCCGCAAAAGCACTTCTTTGTTTTGCAACATCTTTTGATTTTGAAATGCTTTCCGCATTGGCCGTCAAGTCCTGCATCACTTTCATCCAAGCCGTATGTTCCTCTGCCGATAGCTTATTCATATCGACTGCTTTAAGGGATGCAGCCAATTCAGCGGCTTTGGCAGATGCGGTCGCCGCATCGGTTTTTATCAAAGCATCTTTCACTGAAAAGTAGTTGTCAAATACAGCCTTTAGCTGTGATTGGTTTTGGGCTGCATCTTTGTTAGCTGCCATTTGACTATGGTCGTGATTGCCATGTCCGGCATTCATGTCCATTCCCGCCTCCTTGTTTTTGGCAACCGTCTTCACGGGTCTATCATACTGGCAGCAACCAGCCAGTTTAGCATATACGTCATCCGGCGCACGGAACTTCTCACTGTCATAACCAGCCAAAGCAATACGTTTCAGGATTTCATCCTGATTTGTTTTGTCGCCGTCATAGGTGAGCGTAGCCATCTTGGTATCTTTGTTCCAGTCCACGCTGGCTACCTTTTTTACGTTACCTGCTTTTTCGATGGTGGTTTTGCACATACCACAATTGCCGTAAATCTTTACGGTTTCTGTTTTCGCATTCTTGATTTGTGCGAAGCCGTTTATTGATGATAGTAACACGGCGATTACCATCACTATTTTTGATAATGATTTCATAATAATTACATTTTGAGAAACGGGGGATAGATAAACCCGTTTCTGTTTTAAATTTTAAGTAAATGATACAAATAGGGGATTTGCAAAAGCCGGAACAGCTTCTGACAGGACACACCTATGGCTATCAGGCCATAGTTTTAGCTTATTTTAGGCGGTAGCCAAATGGAGAAAAAGCCCGAAGAATAGTAGGCTTCTTTGAAACCGAATTTTTGCTTTTTAGCTGCTGCTAAGTGATTTTTTGCCTTTAATTCGATTATGGTTGGGACATTTAGGGAAGTGGTTGAAGCACCGCACCTGCAAGAGTTGTGTGAACAGCCGCCCCCGCATTTGTCACTTTTGCATTTTTTACAGGATTTGCCCTTGCAACCTTTTTTATGTTCTGATTTTTTGGATTTCTCCTTTGAGCAGGAAGACTGCTCGGTCTTTGTTGAATTTTTGGAACAGGCATAGCTCTGACTTGGCATCATAAAGAAAACCAAACAGAACAATGTCAAAATGCCTATATGTATTCTATAATTTTTCAACGCAACAAAGTTACAAATTAGATTGGTTTTTTATATCGTTTTACGTTTTTTTTTGCTATATGGACAAAAAAATGCCATATACGCAATAACCTATCGCCTTTTTTCAGAATTGATAAAATGCCCTTTTTCAGCAACCCAACCTCATAGAAAATTCGGTCGGAAAAAGGGCATTTCAAAAAGTTGTTGGCTTAGGCGTCCAAAGGTTCAATTTTGAAGCCTGCCTTTTGCACGGTCGATATTACTTCCTGCTCGGTAATGCCCTCGGACTTCACTGTAAGTACCTTGTCCTTGTTGGCAGTGTCCACTTCCCAATGGCAGATACCCTCTGCCTTGTCCAAGTGCGGTTTTACAGATGCGATACAACCTCCGCAATTGATGTTCGTCTTGAATTGAAATTGTTTATTTTCCATTGTTAATAAATTTTAGAGTTATCTGATAATGCAAATTTCCGTACTATTCAGTTCAGTATTGTTGTGTAATTTCTTGTTTGATTTGTGAGATTTACTGTTTTATTTCTTCCACTTCAACCGCAGGCTGTTACTGACCACGCTCACGCTGCTCAATGCCATTGCCGCACCCGCAATCATCGGGTTGAGCAGGAAGCCGTTAACAGGGTAAAGGATGCCTGCCGCTACCGGAATGCCGATTACGTTGTAGATAAACGCCCAGAACAGGTTTTGCTTGATGGTGGCTACGGTCTGTTTGGACAAGCGTATTGCCTGCGGTATCTTGGTCAGGTCGGACGAAATGATGGTCATCTTGGCTACGTCCATTGCGATGTCGCTGCCTTTGCCCATTGCGATACTTACATCGGCTGTTGCCAATGCGGTGCTGTCGTTGATACCATCGCCCACCATTGCCACTACCTTTCCTTTACTTTGCAGTTCTTTCACAAAGTCGGCTTTATGCTGTGGCAAAACTTCGGCTTTGTAATGCTTGATGCCTGTCTGCTCCGCAATGGCTTTAGCGGTAGCTTCATTATCTCCGGTCAGCATATACAGGTCAATGCCCATTTCCTGCATTTCCCGGATAGCCTGCACCGATGTTTCCTTAATCTTATCGGCGATAGCGATTACAGCAAGAGCCTTTTTGCTGTTTGCAAACCAGATAACGGTTTTAGACTGTTTGCCCCATTCTTCGGCTTGGTCTTGTAATTCTCCGGCAATGGCAATGTTATTTTCTGCCAATAGCTTTTTGTTGCCTACATAATAGGTTTCGTTGTCATGGTCTGCTTTTGCGCCTTTGCCCGTAATGCTGTCGAACATGGATAAAGAGGTGGTCGCTACATCGCCAAGATGCTTCACTACGGCTTCTGCCAATGGATGCTCGGATTGCTTTTCGATGCTCAAAAGGATTTCTTTTGCAGTGTCCTCATTGTTCAGCCATTTAATGCCCGTTACCTGTGGTCTTCCCTCGGTGATGGTTCCGGTTTTGTCCAAAACGATGGCATTTACTTTTTTGGCCAGTTCCAAACTTTCGGCATCCTTTATCAAAATGCCATTTTCAGCACCTTTACCAACGCCTACCATAATAGCGGTGGGTGTCGCTAAGCCTAAAGCACAGGGGCAGGCAATGACCAATACCGTAACGGCTGCCAACAGACCTTGAACAACCCCGTTTTCGCCTCCCAAAATCAACCATAGCGTAAATGTCAGGATGGCAATACCTATCACTGTGGGAACAAAGATGCCCGCAATCCTATCGACCAGTTTCTGTACGGGTGCTTTGCTTCCCTGTGCATCCTGCACCATTTTGATGATGTGGGCAAGCATGGTTTCTTTGCCCACTTTTACCGCCCTGAACCGGAAGCTGCCTTTTTGGTTAATCGTTCCTGCAAATACTTTTTCTTTTTCTTTTTTCAATACAGGTACAGGCTCACCGCTTAACATGCTTTCGTCCACATACGAATTGCCCGATATGACCATGCCGTCTACCGCAATCTTTTCACCGGGCTTTACGAGTATCACATCGCCTGCGCTTACGTCTTCGATAGCGGTCTGCTTTTCCGTTCCGTCCGCCTGTACCACGATGACCGTTTTTGGCTGCAAGCCCATCAGCTTCTTAATGGCTGAAGAGGTGTTGCCTTTGGCTCTTTCTTCCAGCAGTTTTCCCAAGAGGATGAATGCGATAATAACGGCAGCCGCTTCAAAATATACGTGAGCATGCAGTCCCCGTTGATGCCAAAAGTCGGCAAACAGCATATTGAAAACACTGAACAGGTAGGCAATACCTGTACTCAATGCCACCAGCGTATCCATATTGGCGGAACGGTGCTTTGCCTGCTTCCAAGCGTTTACAAAAAAATCCCTGCCCAACCATATTACAACGGGCGTGGAAAAGAGCCACATTATCGGGTCTGCATAGGGCATATCCATAAAGAACATTCCTATGATTACCACGGGCAGGGAAAGGATAATTGCCCAAATGGTCTTGTTTTTCAAGGTTCGGAATTTCTTTTCGTGGATGGCTTCGAGCGTTTCCTGCTGCTTGGTTTCGTCTTCAATCAATAGGTCGTAACCTACTCCCTGAACCGCTTTTTGCAGGGTGGAGGCATCGGTCATATTGGGCAGATATTCCACGGTAAGATTGCCCGTTGCAAAGTTCACGGAAGCATTAACTACTCCCGGTTGGTATTTCACAATGCTTTCGGCACTGCCCGCACAGGATGCACAGGTCATGCCCAATACCGGAAAAGCACTTTTAACCGTAGGAACTCCGTAACCTAAATCTTTAATTGCCTTAACAGCCTCGCCTACGGTTTCATTGCTATCTACTGTAATCGCTGCCCTTCGGTTGTTCAGCTCTACTTTATGGGTTTCTACGCCTTTTACCTGTGCCAATCCCTTTTCAACGATTAATGCACAGTGTTCGCTTTCTACATCCTCCAATGGAATGTATATATTTTCTCTGTTTGTCGCCATATTTGCCTGCTTTAATTTACAATACAAAATTGGCTATTATATTTATGGGTACTGTTGTGAAATTTTGGATTTGATTTGTAAGATTTACTTACACTTTATCCAACGGTTTTCTTTTATCCTCTTTAATCTGTTTGAAATGGCTTGGTGTTAGCCCGGTAACTTTTTTAAACTGGTTACTCAAATATGCCACGCTCGAATAATTTAGGCGGTTCGCAATCTCACTTAATGACAACTCATCATACACCAACAATTCTTTGACTTTCTCCACCTTTTGGGCGATAAAGTATTTTTCAATGGTTGTACCCTCTACCTCTGAAAACAGATTGGACAGGTAATTGTAATCGTGATGCAATTTGTCACTCAATACATCGGAAAGGTTGGTTTTTACATCACTATCCTGATGGTGTACCAGGTCAATGATAATGTTCTTTATCTTTTCTATTATCCTGCCTTTTTTATCGTCAATTACTTCAAATCCTAATGGCTCTAAAGTTTTGGACAAATTCTCTTTTTCCAGAGATGTTATTTCTTTGGAAAGAATAACTTCGCCCAGTTTTATATTTTTAGCATCTAATCCCAGTTTTTCCAATTCGTTTTGTACCACCATAATGCAACGGTCGCAAACCATATTTTTAATAAAGATTGTATTCATATTTATTTACTGACTACGTTTAGTATTTAATACATAAGCAATAAACAAATTTACAATTTAAGTTTAATTACTCTGACTTCTTGCCAAGAGGAATAAAGCCTGTGTACATATATACTTACTGTTTTTCATCTTGTTCGTCCATTTTCTTTATCAGTGCTTCACACAGCCTGTCGAGGAATTTCGTTCGGTTTATTTTGCGGGCTTTAAGTTCCATAAACGTATGGTAAAAGTCGCCTAACTCAATATTGAAGGCATCTTCAAACGTTTTGGCTATCAATTTTATTTCTGTATTCCCATTGTTAAATGCACCGTGGGAGTACAGTGCATAAATGAGTTCCGTGAGTGCAGTTTTGCTTGCTGTCCATATCAACGAATTATCTGAAACCTTTTTAACGTTGATGTTATTTAACCTGTCTTCCAAATATACCTGTATCAGGTCATTAGCAATTATCTTGGCAACCTTATAATCGTGCGAAGTAGAAAAGCGATGGTCTGCCTCAAAATAAAAAGTGTCTAACCATAGTCTTATATCGTGCTTGCCACGTACAAAAAATTGTTCGTCAAAGAAAGAATTATTGCTACGGTAATACTTATAAAAATCAAGGTTATTTTCAAAGAACCTTTTTAGCTTTTTCAGTTCTTTGACAAAATATTTCTTGGTACGCTTATTTCCATACGGTCTTCTCGTTTCGATTTTATAGATGGCATTATAATAGATGAGCTTTGAAACGATAATTGGCTTTTGATATTTAAAAAAGCGAATTTCTTCATCAACATTCTTAAATCCTCTTTTTAAAATATATTTTTTTACGTCGAATAAACATTTGATAATAAGTTGTATAACTGCTTCAATGCGTTCTATCGAACAGTCTGCTTCAATCTCAAATTCTTTGATTTCGTTTTCCAGCTTAGCCAGCGTTTCGTTATAAAATTTATCCATCCGTTATCCTAAATCTATTTTTTAAACAATAATAGAGAAGCCCAAATACTGTCATATTTGAAAGAAATTTGCATTTTCGGGTTTCTCTTTTGGAACTTTGGTTTTTGCTCGATACAGAACTAATAAGTCCATTTTTAGTGATAGGGATAGATATAATAGTGTCTAATTTTATGTATATCAAAGCAATAAGACACAGAGCTAAAAAATATCCCAAAAAGTATCATAAAGAGCGAAGGTCTTTTCTTCTTCTTCTTCTCCTTCGACAAATTGACATTTGATAACTTTTGCCTTTCTTACGAATTGTCTGTTTTATTCATCATTAGGATGTTCTAATCTTAAAATTTCATCCGCTGTATCCTTACTGCGTTTAGTATAGCTAATAAGGCAACCCCAACATCTGCAAAAACAGCTTCCCACATAGTCGCTAAGCCCCCAGCTCCCAAAACTAGTACAATAGCTTTTACTCCGAATGCTAAAGCTATATTTTGCCAAACGATTTTCTTTGTCTGCTTGCCTATATTGATTGCCATAGGTATTTTACTCGGTTTGTCGTCTTGTATTACCACATCTGCCGTTTCAATGGTCGCATCGCTTCCCAAACCGCCCATTGCAATACCCGCATCGCTCAAAGCCACAACAGGCGCATCGTTTACACCGTCGCCAACAAAAGCAACGCTTCCGCCTTTGGCTTTAATTTCTTTAACTCTGTTTACTTTATCTTCAGGCAATAAATCTCCGAAAGCATTATCTATCCCCAACTGTTCCGCTACATACTTTACAACCGTACTTTTATCTCCGCTAAGCATAGTAGCTTTAACATTGAGCTTATGCAATAGATTTATGGTTTCCTGTGCGTCTTCTTTTATGCTGTCCGCAATGGTAATGTAACCAACAAACTTTCTATCATAAGCCACTGCGATTACCGTGTAGACAATGCTGTTCGGGTCTATGTCATAAGTAATAGAAAATTTATCCATCAGCTTAAAATTCCCTACCAATAATTCTTTCCCATTTACATTAGCCTTTAGTCCGTGTCCTGCAATTTCCTCTATATTTTCTAATGGGATATTGTGGTTTACATCGCCTACATATTCTTGAATGGCAGTTGCTACGGGGTGGCTACTATGGCTTTCCAAAGCATTGACCATTTCTAAAATTTCTTTCTCATCAAATGCCTTGTCAAATACAACTTCCTGAACTTTAAATACGCCCTCCGTCATTGTACCTGTCTTATCCATTACTACATTTTGTATGCTGGCAAGAACATCCAAAAAGTTGCTTCCCTTAACCAATATTCCATTTTTACTCGCTGCCCCAATTCCGCCAAAGTAGCCTAAAGGAATACTTATTACCAATGCACAAGGGCAAGAGATAACAAGGAATACCAAAGCACGATACAACCATTGGCTGAACACATAATTTTCTACAAAGAAGTAGGGCAATGCTGTAATTAGAATAGCTAACAGCACTACAATTGGTGTATATACTTTTGCAAATTTTCTGATGAATAATTCTGTAGGAGCTTTTTGAGAAGTAGCGTTTTGTACCAGTTCTAAAATTTTACTTAGTTTACTATCCGTATAGGCGGTTGTCACTTTTACCTGTGAAACGGTATTTAAGTTTATCATCCCTGCCAGTACCGTTTCACCTTTTGATTTAGTGTCAGGCTTGCTCTCACCCGTAAGAGCTGCTGTATTGAAAGATGCAGCTTCGGACAATAATTCTCCGTCCAATCCTAACTTTTCTCCAGGCTTCAATTGTATTATCTCTCCAATAGTAACTGTTTCAGCTTTTACAACTTTTGTTTGAGTGCCTTGTAAAATGGTTACTTCATCAGGACGTTGGTCGAGTAAAGATTTGATATTTGTTTTAGCTCTCTTTACTGCTAATGACTGAAAGACTTCACCAACAGCATAAAACAGCATTACAGCAACACCCTCGGGGTATTCACCAATGGTAAAGGCTCCAATAGTAGCAATACTCATCAGCAAAAATTCTGAAAAAACATCGCCTTTACCAATACTTTCAAAAGCTTCTTTAATTACAGGAAATCCGACTGGTGCATAAGCTATTATATACCAAACAGTTCTTACCCAACCTTGAAACCATTCAGGTTTCAAGACATTGTCTAAGTAAATAGCAATTAGCAATAGTACCAAAGAAATAATTCCTGGTAAAAACATTTTTATAACGCTGTTTTTATCAACAGCTTCACTTCGTTCATTGCTCTTTTGATTAACTTTTTCATCCGTTGAGCAACAAACATTATCAGTACTCTGCCCTGTATTTGTTTGGGCATCGTTTTTGTTTTCCTCCGTGCAGCAGAGTTGCTTGCCCTGCGCATCATAAATATGCTTGTGATTTTTATCTGTATTTATCATCGTTTAGTTATTATTGGTTAATCTTCGTCTTCTCCTGCATTAGATAATTTTGCATTTACAAAAAATGCTCCTTTTACAACGATTTTTGGATTGGCAGGAACTTGTTTGATAAAAGTAATTGCGGTATACCCCATATCAGATACCCCTTTCAATATTTCTATTTTTTCAAAATTTATACTTGCCTTATCTTCCTTTTCATTTTTATCAGCATCTTTATGATTTTCTTCTTCTTTACCTTCTTCGTGATGCTCTTCTGCTTTTTTATCGGTTTGTACGAAAATATAATATTTACCATCAGTATTTACGATGGCATCATTGGGAACAGCAGGTGTAGTTACATTGCTTAAGCTTACAACCCCTGTTATGTTCATTCCATCAATTAAACCAATTTTACTACCTTTTATACGACAACGTACAGCAATAGTTTTACTCTCGTTTTGAAAAGATGAACCGATATTGAAAACCGTAGCCTCATATTCTGTGGTTGGATTATTTGTCAATCTAAAATGAATAGTTTGCCCGATTTTTATTTGTGGTAAATCTTTTTCGAATACTTGTAAATCCAAATGTAATGAGCTGTTATCTACTATTTCAATTACCGGCGAAGAAACATCTACATAACTTCCAATTTTAGCGTAAACATTACTTACTGTGCCATTTAAAGGACTAATTACTGTCAGAGCAGATTTCAAATTACTGTTTGATAAGGTGCTGGGATTGATGCCCATTAATTGTAGTTGTTGATGTAAAGACGCTTTTCGAGTACGAAGGCTGTTCAATTCGGCTGTTGCACTTTGTAAATTTTTCTTTGCGCCAGCATTTCCTTCATTTAACTCTTTTTGTCTTGATAGCTCTTGCTCTGCAAAAGTTATCTTACTTACTACACTCAAATATTCTTCCTGTAATTGTATAAACTGCGGATTGGCAATAGTTGCTATTATTTCACCCTTTCTAACATAATCCCCAATTTGAACTTTCAATGTTCTTATCACTCCACCATATAAAGTTGTAGCGTTGGCTTTGTTGTTATTAGGAACATTCAGATTTCCATTTGCTTTGATAGTTGCAGACAGCTCTCTTTGTTCTATTGTGCCTATTTTTATTCCAACTATCTTTAATTGTTCCTCTGAAAGAGTGGCAATGGTTGGTACTTCTTCCTCGGCTTCTTCTCTTTGAATTTCTTTTGCTTCCTGGTTCTGCCCATTTCCATCTTTCTGATTATTGCAAGCGGAAAATGCAAATATTAAAACAGTTATCACTGTTACAATTGTGATTTTATTTATGTTGAATTTCATTTTTTACTTATTGATTAATGAGAGAATAAATATTGATTACAGACTGGTTTACCTGCTGAATACTTTTCAGATAATTTAATTGAATGTCGGTTGCGGTTTGCAATGCAAAAAGATATTCCACATAGCTAATTTCTCCTGTTTTATACCCTAATTGTGCCGCTGATACTATTTCTTTGGCATTAGGCAATGCTTCTTGCTGAAAATAATTAAACTGTTGCATATCC
Organism: Chryseobacterium gleum; assembly: GCF_900636535.1. Taxonomy (NCBI): domain Bacteria; kingdom Pseudomonadati; phylum Bacteroidota; class Flavobacteriia; order Flavobacteriales; family Weeksellaceae; genus Chryseobacterium; species Chryseobacterium gleum. The sequence continues at coordinate 5,093,046 of NZ_LR134289.1, read as the reverse complement.
TGTTGGTATTGCTGCAAAGCATTTTGTAATTGTGTTGTTAATGCTTGCTGCTGCTGCTGAGCATTGGCTTCGGAAGCCTGTTTTCTGAAGTCCAAAGATTTTATCCTTGCTTTGGTAGCACCATAAGTGATAGGAATTGCAATGCCAATATTTACAGAATTGAAACGGTTACCAGAATTAAAATATTTTTCCATACCATTTACTGTGTGAAAACCTATTAAAGATTGATTTGTAAAACCAATTGTAAAATCAGGTAAACCTTGGGAACGTTCTACCTTTTTGGTCTGTTCTGCAATAACAGCATCCTGATACAAGGATTGAATGGCGGGATGACTTGCTACTACATCATTATCCAATAAATTGCTGATTTGTAAAGGTTGAAAAATTCCATTTTCTGCAATGAGAAAATCCTCTCTTGTATTCATCAAAGTTTTCAGACTGGCAACAGCATTATTTAAAAACACTTTATTCTGTTTTAACAATAAATTGATTTCCCCTTTCTTAGCTTCTGCCGTACTGATGTCCACTTTTTTTGTATCGCCGGTTTTATAACGAAGCTGTGCTATTTCTATAAAATCGCTGTACAGACTATCTAACTGTTGTAATTGCTTTTGGTTATGTTGCAAATATAGGATTTGATAATAGTAAGTTCTGACCTGCGTTTTTAACTCTAGTACGGTAAGATTTTTCTGTAATTCTTTCCCTTTTATTTCGGCATTAATCAATTGTTTTTTTGCTCCGAATAATGTAGGAAAAGGAATAGTTTGTGCCACTTCAAAAGACTGGTCGAATTTTGTACTGTTGTACTGCCCCAATTGTGCATTAAAACCTAATTTTGGTAATTCTCCGGCAGTTTTTTTCAAGGCTTTACTTGCATCAATTTCTAAATCTGAAGCCTTTATGGTTTGATTATTTTTCAGCGCGATGTTTATTGCTTCATCAACACTGGATAAATCTTTCGTTTGTGCGTTTGCTGTAAAACCTACCAATGATAGCAGTAACACAACGATAGTTGTAATGGGTTTCACTTTAAATTTTCTTTTTAAATTAATTTTTGAATTGAAGATGATATACAATAGAGGCAGTACGAATAGGGTAAGGAATGTTGCAGTTACCAAACCACCGATAACAACTGTAGCCAATGGTTTTTGTACCTCTGCGCCTGCACTACTGCTCAAAGCCATTGGCAGAAATCCTAAACTGGCTACTGTTGCAGTCATCAAAACTGGTCTCAAACGGATTTTAGTTCCTTCGATTACCCGTTTCAATACATCTTTTTCTCCTTCTTTTTCTAATTGATTGAAAATACCTATCAGTACAATTCCGTTTAGGACAGCAACGCCAAACAATGCAATAAATCCAATACCTGCGCTGATGCTAAAAGGCATTCCTCGAAGTAACAAAGCTAGTATTCCTCCAATTGCACTCATTGGGATGGCTGTAAAAATTAATCCTGCCTGTTTAAAGGAACTGAAAGTAAAGTAAAGCAGTACAAATATCAATATTAAAGAAACTGGAACAGCTATCAGTAATCTATTGCTTGCTTCCTGTAAATTTTCAAACTGTCCTCCATAAGTGAAATAATACCCTGATGGTAATTTTACTTGGTTGTTCAACTTTTTTTGAATTTCTTCTACCACACTTTGTACATCTCTGCCTGCAACATTAAAACCAATTACAATTCTTCTCTTTCCAGCTTCACGGCTTATCTGCGCAGGTCCTAATTTATAGTCAATTGTAGCCACCTGTGATAGAGGAATTTGACTGCCTGTGCTAGTTGGTATCATCATATTGTTTACATCTTCAATACTACCTCTATAGGTACTATCTAAACGCACAACTAAATCAAATCGCCTTTCATTCTCAAAAACCACACCTGCACTTTTTCCTGCAAAAGCAGTACTTACAACATTATTTACATCTTCTACATTTACTCCATAATTGGCTAAACGAGTTCGGTCGTATTCAATATTAATTTGAGGTAACCCGCTTACCAGTTCTACCTGAGGCACTGTAACTCCCTTTACTGTTTGTATAACTTTGCTAACCTTATCGGCATTTAACGCTAGTGTGTCTAAATTTTCTCCGAAAATCTTAATTGCAACATCTTGTTTTACCCCTGTCATAAGTTCGTTAAAGCGCATTTGAATGGGTTGGCTTTTTTCGACAATAATGCCAGGTATTACGGCTATTTTTTCTTCTATTGCATCGCCTAATTCATCGTATGTCCTTCCGGATTTCCATTCACTTTCAGGCTTAAGAATAATTATTAAATCTGTTGCACTTGGAGGCATTGGGTCAGTAGGTACTTCACCAGCTCCAGTTCTACCTACCACCATTTTTACTTCATCAAATTGTTTGGCAATTCTCGAAGCAAGCATCGAAGTTTCTATACTTTGTGATAATGAGGTTTCAATAGGCATTTTAAATTCAAACGCATATTCTCCTTCTTGTAGTTGGGGTATAAATTCTCCTCCCATTCGGCTAAACAAGAAAATACTAATTGCAAATATGGCAATGGCGATACCAACGAACCAATACTTTATGCTAATCGCTTTTTCAAGCAAAGGCTGATATTTTCTTTGTAACCAATTCATCATTCTATCGGAAAAGGTTTCTTTATGTGAAGGCTTTTTGGATAAGAACAAAGCACACATCATAGGTATGTATGTTAAGGATAAAATCAAAGCTCCAAAAATGGCAAAACCTACAGTCTGTGCCATCGGACGGAACATTTTGCCTTCTACGCCCACTAACGTAAGAATAGGAATGTAAACAATTAGTATAATGATTTCACCAAATGCTGCACTACTACGAATTTTGGAGGCAGACAGAAAAACTTCCTCATCCATTTCAGTTTGTGTAAGCCTTTGTTTAGATTTTCGTAAGCCTAAATGATGCAATGTGGCTTCCACAACAATTACTGCCCCATCTACAATCAACCCAAAATCTATGGCTCCCAAACTCATTAAGTTGGCGCTTACACCAAACACATTCATCATCGCCAAGGCAAACAGCATTGCTAAGGGAATAGCGGAAGCTACAATTAATCCTGCTCTAAAATTTCCTAAAAAAAGTACCAATACAAAGATTACAATCAATGCACCTTCTATCAGGTTTTTTTCTACGGTACTCATTGCCTTGTCAACTAAAACTGAACGGTCTATATAGGGCTCAATAATAATATCATCAGGTAATGACTTTTGTATAGTAGGAAGCTTTTCTTTTATTTTTTCAATTACATTATTGGCGTTTTCGCCTTTTAACATCATCACAACACCACCTACTGCATCAACATCTCCATTATATGTCATTGCTCCATATCTTACAGCATTACCAAATCGTACATCCGCCACATCTTTTATAAAAATTGGAACACTGCCAGGATTATTCTTTACACTAATGTTTTTTATATCATCTAATGATGTAACCATACCAATACCTCTAACAAAATAAGCACTTGGTTTCTTATCAATATATGCTCCCCCTGTATTTTGGTTGTTTCTTTCAAGAGCGTTGAAAATATCGGTAATACTTACATCCATAGCCTTTAAGCGACTAGGATTAACAGCTACTTCATATTGTTTTAGCTCGCCGCCAAAACTATTTACTTCTGCAATTCCGGGAGTACCATACAGTTGCCTTGCTACAATCCAGTCCTGCATTGTACGTAGGTCTTTGGCATTGTATTTATTTTCACTTCCCTTTTTGGGATGTATTATATATTCGTATATCTGACCAAGTCCTGTACTTACCGGAGCCAGTTCCGGCGTTCCTATTCCATTCGGAATTTTTTCTTCTGCTTCTTTCAGTTTTTCGTTAATGAGCTGTCGGGCAAAATAAATATCTACTTTTTCCTTGAATACAACTGTAATTACGGACAAACCAAACCTCGAAATACTTCTGGTTTCTTCTAAATCGGGAATATTAGCAATGCTTTGCTCTATGGGAAAGGTAACTAATTGTTCTACTTCCTGAGCTGCCAATGTTGGGCAAACCGTAATTATTTGTACCTGATTATTTGTAATATCGGGTACGGCATCAATGGGTAATTTTGTGGCACTCCACACTCCCCAAATAATGAGTAACAATGTCATTATTCCGATGACAAGTTTGTTCTTTATACTAAATTTTATGATACTGTCTAACACAATTCATATGATTAAAGATTAATAAATAGTGGATATAAATTCTTCCACTCCATATATGTGAAATGAATAGCTAAATGCTCGACTGAGGGGGTACGTTATTTAATAGTGAATGGATGCCCATACACCGACAATAAAATACAGTCGCTAAAAATTTAGGCATTAATCTTTGGCGGCTGCCAAATATTTCCGTGGTAGTTGGAATTGAACCCGAAATCCCAAAGTGGGAATTTTTGTATTTTGTCGAAACTAGACTTAGCTTCGCCTATTTTGAAAGTTTGAAATGTAAAAACAGCAACAGTGTGACAAGTGGCACAGGAGCAAAAAGGGCTACATACGTCAATGCTATTTTCTTGACCATCACCCGCTTGTATAAATTCTGATTTTGTAGTATTGTTTATGCTAATATCGCACGCATCAGTACACGGCATTACCGATAATGCCATAAAGTATATACTGAATAGGATTACAAATATTTTCATCAGACTACAAATGTAAAATATAATTAGTGCAATTGAATTGCAAAGTTTAAAGGTGTATTAACTACAGCTTGAGCATTTCCCCTTGAGAACCAAATTAGCTCCTTCTAATTTAAAGTTTTGAGGAATTTTGATGTTTGGAATTTCAGTTTCCGTAAGACAAAAGGTATGTTTGCAGTCGGTGCAATAAAAATGTGTGTGTAGTTCTGATAAATTGCAATTACATCCAGATTGACATAGTGCGTATTTTACAACTCCACTTCCATCATCAATGGTGTGGATGAGTTTGTGTTCCAGAAATATTTTGAGTGTTCTGAATAAGGTAACACTATCTGCTTTCTCAAACTGTTCTGCCAGCTCTTTATGGCTTACTGCGTATTGTTGTTTTAATAGCTTTTCTACCACCAACAAACGCATAGCGGTAGGCTTTATGCCTTTTTGGTTTAAAATTTTTTCTAATTCTGTCATTCTAATTCAAATTTCTTTTGTCCAATCATTGTTATCATCTTCGTTAACTGCTATTTGCTCTATGATGCTATTTGCTACACTGTCGGAGTACGTGCCATAGCCATTTACGAAAATACCTTTTGCTCCGTCTTTTTGGTTTCTCATTGCATACAAGATAGCTTCATCTTCCAAGTCATTCAGCCCTGTAAAACGATAAATTTTATCAATAACTATGTCACTTAAATTGACCTTTTCACCTCCTGTTTTATATGAGATATTTTCTTCCAATAGGTTAAAATCTTCAGTATAACCTCTTAGTCTTAATATTTCAATTACCTCTGATAATGTTTTTTCTGTTGATGCCATAAGTTATTCTTACAATTGTTTAAAAATAATTAGTAAAACCTACCGATTTTTTATGTGATTTATATAAAATGCGTTCTATTTAGCAACATTTTTTTTCTTTTTGTATTGGTGGACAAGGAACACTGGCATAACTACAATACACACAGCAGTCGCCTTGTAGTGGTTTTAACCTTGTTTTGCAATTTTTACATTCATAAAAATACTGACAAGTATCAGTTGGCATTGTTTCCTCTTTTTTGTGCCCACATTTTGGGCAAGTTATTATTGATTGTAATTTAATTTCCATTATGATATAACTTTACTTTTTAGTGATTTATAACCTGTCGAATTGATAGCTTTTTCGATTTCAGCAATACTGGTTTGCTTATTATCAAACTTGACAATAGCGTTGCTTTTCTCATAGGAAACGACAACTTCGATAATTCCTTTTAGTTTGCTAATCTCTGTTTTAATATGATGTTCACAACCTGAACAAGTCATTCCTTTAATTGTAAACTCAACTTTCTGAATTTTGGAACTTTGGGTAATAATTGTTTTGTTTTCGGGCTTTGGAAAAAAGATGTGAGCGTAAATTGGAAATGATAAAAGTAAAGCCGCCATAACGGTAATAATTCCTAAAAATGATTTTGTTTGCATAAAATTGGGTTTTTCAGTTATTTTACATTTACAGTCAATTTGCTTTTTGGGTTTCAACTTTTGAAACCAAGTAAAACCAAGCACTAAAATTGTCAAGCCAATAAAATATGGTCGGAAAGGTTCGAGCCAAGAAAATGTTGAAGCAACCCCGCTTGTTCCTACTATGAGAGCCAAAACAGGTGTAATGCAACATAATGAAGCAGCAATTGCCGTAAAAAGACCAGTACCGATTAGTTTGTTGTCCGTTTTCATATAGTTTCTAAAATTTTATTATCATTAAGTATTTCAAAAAATGGGGTCAGCATTTTTTCATACTCTTTTGTTAATGAATAAAAAATAGTTTGTGCTTTTCTTTCAGTTTCAATTAGTTTACGGTCTTTGAGTTTTCGTAAATGTTGAGAAATTGCAGAAATTGTCATACCGAGAATATCGCTTAAATCACAAACGCAAAGTTTTCGTTCTTCATAAATAAGAAACAGGATTTTCAGTCTTACATTGTTTCCCGCCAATTCCAGTCCGTTAGATAAATAGTCAAACGAACCTTGGAGTTCCGAAACTCGTTCTTTACAGCGATTGATTTGTTTAATGTCTGCCTGTTGTCTAATGCAAGAAATACTATCCATGGTGCAAATATAGCTAATTTGTTTATTTTAGCGTTTGCTTAAATAAACAATTTAACTTTCATTGTCTTGTTCTTTACAGTTTTAACAAGGCTCTTTTATACACTAACTCTTTCTATAATTATTTTTCACGCTATATCATATCCTCATAAAAAGTTATCAAATTCCTATACAAGTCTAATGTTGCAAATTCTCTTGTACCATAATATGTGCTTTTTATTTTCGTTTTTGTGTAAAACTTCTTTTTCTTTTAGTTCTTTATACAGTTAGTCAATGCCTTTTACTTCAATCCTGCAACTGTGTGTACCTGCCAAAAAACTTTCTGCTCCGCTACTAATCGGTTTTAGAAATAAAAAAACACTTTTCCATTTCCAACTGTAATTACAGGAAGCCCACAAATGCAGCTCTATACCACCCCTAACTAATATTGCAAAAGTTTCTTCCTGATGTCTGCATTCAAAACCAAATCGAGCTTTATAAAACTTAACTGCCTTATTAATTTTCCGTACAAGAAATGCGGGAATGGGTTTAATTAGTTCTATCATTTTGTACGCTTGTTTTAATTATTGAACCCTATATTTTTTGCACATCGGTTGAAATCCTATTGTCGTTTCATAACTTCTATTACTTATTTCTAACTGTAATATTTTTTCTTCAACCACAAACTTGCACGTACTAAAAGTATCAGTACCGGAACTTCTACTAAAGGTCCAATAACGCCTACAAATGCCTGTGGGGAATGAATACCGAAAACTGCTATAGCAACAGCGATTGCCAATTCAAAGTTGTTTCCTGTTGCTGTAAATGCGATGGATGCGTTTTTGTCGTAAGGTACTTTTAGAGATTTATTGATAAAGAAGCTGACAAAAAACATCAGTACAAAATAGATGATTAATGGTATGGCTACTTTTACTACATCCATTGGCAACTCTAATATTTTATCACCTTTCAGGCTGAACATTAAAACTATCGTAAACAGTAAAGCGTACAATGTAATGGGCGATATTTTGGGTACAAATTTTCGATTATACCATTCTGTACCTTTTGATTTAATAAGGAAGTAACGGCTAACGAATCCTGCTAAGAATGGAATACCTAAGTATATCAATACGCTTTCTGTAACATCTTTCATTGATACGCTTACATTGAAATTAGCTAATCCTAATTTTGAAGGTAAAACATTGATAAATAACCAAACTAAGAAACTGTAAGAAAGTACCTGGAAGATGCTGTTTAACGCAACCAACATAGCTGTATATTCTCTGTTTGCTTTAGCTAAATCGGTCCATACGATTACCATTGCTATACATCTTGCCAAACCTATCAGTATTAACCCTGTCATATAATCGGGTTCATTGCGTAAAAACAAAACGGCTAATCCGAACATCAATAAAGTACCAATGACCCAATTCAGCAATAATGACAGACCGATTACTTTTTTATCCTTAAATGCTTGGGGCAATAATGAATAATCAACCTTTGCCAATGGTGGGTACATCATTAATATTAAACCTATAGCCAATGGAATATTTGTAGTTCCAATGGATAAAGTATTTGTAATTTTTGATATTCCCGGAAAGAAATGTCCTAAACCTATACCTATTGCCATTGCAAGGAATATCCATAAGGTTAGGTAACGGTCAAGAAATTTTAGTTTTGGCTGCATTGTGTGTCTAATTTGTAAGTTCTCTATATTGGTTTGATGTCAATAATTTTTCTAATTCTGTAATATCTTTGATTTCAATTTTTATCAGCCAACCGTTTCCAAAAGATTCTGAATTGATTAGTGTTGGCTCTTCTAATAAGAGTTGGTTCGTTTCAATGATTTTACCCGATACTGGCATAAATAAATCACTGACCGTTTTAACCGCTTCAACAGAACCGAATACTTCGTCCTGCTGAAAACTATATCCAATGTTTGGTAAATTTGCATATACGATTTCGCCCAATTCACTTTGTGCAAATTCTGTGATACCTATTGTACCTGTGTTGTCCTGTATGCTTATCCACGTATGTTCTTTTGAATATTTTAAATCATTTGGAAATTCCATTTTTTAGATTTTTTAGATTAATAGCCACGTCTTAGATTCTCTGCGTACTCGTTTGGAAGAGGGCTGTCTTCCACAGCCTTTGCAGCTTTTTCAAAGTCATAGTCGAAACGGATAAATTCTACACTGATGCTTTCTTTGTTCAAAACAGAACTGTTTTCATTAATTGTCAACATCGCATAACCACCTCTTATATCGTTGTCTTTTGGCTTACCAACGGAACCGATATTCACTGCGTGGCGGAAATGATTTTCACCATCAACACCCGAATTTAAAACTCTGTGATAGGGCTTGTGCGTATGTCCGAAACACATAATGTCGGCATCGGCTTGTTCCATAATACGAAGCATACTTTTTTCCTCACGGTCTTCGAAGAGATATTCGTTTATTTTTCTCGGACTCCCGTGTACCAAAAGCAGGTTTAGTTTATCTTCGTTCAATTTGAATTCTACTTTTATATGTGCTGGAAGTGTGCGCAGGTAAGCCCTCTCATCATCTCTCATCAATGAATTGGTAAAAGATATAGAAATGTTTCCGTTGTCCTTCTCAGCCTCCGTTTTGTAGGCGCAACCACATTCATTGCTCATTCTCCCAATGCCAAAATCGTAGTTGCCTGCAATAGTTGGTATTTTTCTTTTACGAATTTCATTGACCACTTCGTTTGGCCAGATATTGTAACCTACTAAATCTCCCAAGCAATAAATGCTGTCGGGATTTCTTTTTTCAACATCTGCAAAGAATGCTTCTAATGCTGGGAGATTAGCGTGAATGTCGCTGAATAATGCAATTTTCATTTTTATTGATTTTATAATTTTAATTTTTAATCGATTCCGACAATCTTACTTCTGTACTCCATTAATATATTGTCTTTCCAAACCCCATTCTTCTTTCCAATTTTTTCTCTGTAGCCAACTATTCTAAAACCACATTTCTCGTGCAATTTTATACTACCTCTGTTTTCTGCAAATATCCCAGATTGTAATGTCCATATTTCATTTAACTCACTCTGCTTAATCAATTCATTCAACAACATTTCACCAATCCCTTTTCCTCTTGCAATTGTTGCAACATAAATACTTACTTCTGCTAAACCCGAATAAACACATCTGTTGGAGACAGGAGATAATGCAGTCCAACCAAGCATTTCGTTATTTTCATATATACTAATCCTGCAAAAATCAAGGTGTCCTTTATCCCAATCTTGCCATAGGGGCAAATCATTTTGAAAAGTAGCGATATTAGTCGCTAATCCCTGACTATAGATTTCTACCAGTTCTGAAAAATTGTCTTTGGTAATCGGCTTTATTTTCATAGAAATTGAATTAGCAACATCCAGAATTTGGCGGACAAGAATTGTTTTGATTTACACCAAGTTCAATTAGATTATTTTTTTCTTTTTCTGATGGGATTCCACAAGCGTCTTGTGCTAAACAAGCAGTAGTCTTACTTTTTAGAATAAATGTTTTCCCATTAAATTCTAAATCGTATTTTCCAATAGTATCACTTTGATACTCAACTTCAATATCAAAATCCTCGATTCCCAATTTATCCTCAGAGAGTTTGATAATGTTGAGTAACTTGTTAGGCTTTAAACGATGTTCAAAATCGTCTGCATTCCAAAGTTGAAAATTCACAACCTTCTCTGAACGAATGACACTGCCACAATCAATGAAGTTTTTATTAATCATTCCTACTTCTGTAACGTGAAAATGTTCCGGAACAAAAGTTCCATTTTCTAATTGAAATTCAACATTTTCTAATGTTGGCAAAATTTGTTTTACTTCTGATAATTTCATAATTGAATCTTTATAGCTTAAATGCAATATTGCGATATATTAAGGTAAAAAAATACTTAACAGCATTTTGATTTGGTCACAGTTTGTACTATAGCTGAAAAATAAGTGTTTAGAATTTCTATTGTCTTTTCGTCTATACAATAGCAGATAGCGTTTCCAGAAATGTTACCTTTTATAATTCCTGCGTTTTTCAATTCTTTTAAATGCTGAGAAACTGTTGGTTGGGCTAAAGGCAATTCGTTCACGATATCTCCACAGATGCACTCATTGACTTTCATCAAATACTCGATAATTGCTATTCGCGCAGGATGTCCTAATGCTTTTGCAATTGTTGCAATTTGGTTTTGTTTGTCCGTAAAATGCTCAGTCTTAGTTGCCCCCATATTTCATTATTTTATATTGCAATATTACGATGTACTTTTGAAATACAAAATAAAAATCATTTAATTTTTTATTGATTTTAAGTTGAGCCTAATTTTATAGATAATTAATATGTTATGATAATCATAGAATTTTAAAGGTTTCTTTACCTCTTTCTGTTTATGACAGAAACCTTTTCAACATTATTATTGGAGCTTACTGCTAAGAAACTATTATACAAAATACGATTATCAATGGTTCTTTCTCTTACATAGTCTCTATGCTTATTAATTTTCATTTGTTCCTCTTTTTCAATTTTGTATTGAATTACCAATTTACTTCTAATTTCAGGAAGATTTTCAAGTTTCTTATCAAACTCTACAATTTTATCTTCTGTACTTTTGGATTGAACTTCTATTTCTGCAACATTAACTCCTTTTTCAGCTAATAATTCTACTGTTTTTTGAACTTCAGCTTTAGCCAAGTCAATCGTTTTCTGATAAGATGGAAGTTGATTTTTCCAGTAATCAGTATTTCCATCAACATTTTTAGAATAACCTAAGATTCTGTTATATGACTCTTCAGCTTTGGTGACCATCTCCTTTACTTTTAGGAAGTCATTGTGTTTTCTGAGTACAAATGCAATGTCTGCAAGATGTTTATTTTTTTCAATTTCAATTTTCTTCTTTAAGAGTTCTATTTCAATATTTGCTCTCGTTTCCGGATCAGTAATAATAGAGGTCTTGAGTTCTTGGGTACTTATGTCAGAAATATCTAATACATTCGCTCCTTTCTTCATCGCTTCTAAATATCTTGCTTGTTTAGACTGTAACTTTTGTAGCATAAACACATCGATACTATCATTAGTGAGCATAAAATTGATTCTCACGTTTTCAAACTTGTTGCCCTGTCTCCAAGCACGACCTTCAACTTGTCTCAAGGTTGTAAAATTATAGGGAAGAGAAAGCATATACAGATCGGTCGTATTTTCCTGAAGGTTCATTCCTTCCTGAATGGCTTCACTGCCAATGATGATTTTAATTTTTCCGGAATTAAAATCATCCTGAATTTTCAATCTGTTTGGTTTGCTCGTTGCTCCTGTAATGACACCCACTTCTTCTGGTTTATAACCAACTTCTATTACAAGATACTCCTTAATTTTAGGGAACTCTGAAACTGCTAACTCAGAATAAATGATCTGGCCTGCATCGGGAATATCATTTCTATTCTGCCGTATCAGATTCATTGTATCAATAAGCTTTGGAGAATTTTCAATAAATTCTTTTACTGAAGGTAATTCTCCATCATAATATGGTGACAGATATGGTGAAATTGCAATAAGCCTCGCATTTAGTATGTGAGTTAAAATTGCTCCCTTTTGAGTTTCTTCAAAATTTTCTTTCAGTAAATCATACTGTTCTTGAGTTAAATCATTCTGCTCAATTTTATACTCTTTATTGATTTTCGTAGGACGAATCAGTTCAGGGTTATCATCTTCTCCTTTTATATCAATAAACTCAGACAAAAGCTGTTGAAACAAAGAATTATTTTTAAACCTCCGAACATTGGCCTTGAACTTTACATCTCCTATAGCATCAATTTCCATATCAGTATCCGCCTCCATAAAGGTTTCAAAGAAGTTGTTGACATTAAAGTAGCCAGATTCTTCCAACCTCTTATTGGCAATCAATGAAAGAATTGAATAATACTCCAGAGGCTTATTGGTAAAAGGCGTAGCTGAAAGTAACGTAACATTTCTGCCATTGTATTTATCCTGTATATATTGCGAAGCCATCCAAGTATTGATCCCAAGTTTGGAAGTCTGTTGATTTTGGCTTCTAAAATCGGATGCAAATCTTCGATCCTCAATTCTTACTTTTCCCACAATATGATTGGCGTTGTGAACTTCATCAAAAGTTAGATGATCAAAACCAAAATCTTCCCAGTCGTGGATTTTTCCACGTTTCATTTTGCCCTCCAGCTCCCTCTCTTTTTCTAATTCTATCTGAAAATCTCGCTCGCTGATGGAGTTCACACTTCTTAGTTCACTCTCTGAGATGTACGAAAACTTTGCGGCTAAATCTTGAGTAATATTTTCTGAAAAACCAATATTGTTAAAACCTTCATAAGTAACGATTGTGATTTCTCCATCTCTGTTATCAAATTTGGAAAGATCATAATCCTTTCCAAGATTGCCCAGCACATTTAGTTTTGCCTTCGGAACAGTTTCAAAAATTGTTTCTATCCATTGTTTTAAAATACTGTCGTTGGGTACAACAATCAAAGGTCTTTTAGCGTTTCCACGCTCCATCGCTTCGTGCATTGACAATATTCCAGAAAGTGTTTTTCCAAAACCAACTTCGTGAGCAAGCAACCCAACTCCCTTTGTTGTTAATCTTCCGATTCCCGCTTTTTGAACTTCAGTCAATCTAAGTTCTTTTCCTTTAAAATTCTGATAGATTTTCGAAAACAATGGGAATTTGGAATAATCCGGAACGTAAATGCTATTGAAGTTTCTATTAAATTCTTTTACAAAACGTTCTCTCAATTCATCAGATAATTCTTCACGAATGAATTTTTGAAACAGATCATTAGCTGCAGCTTTACGCCTTTCACGAACCAAAGCATTTCGTTCCTTGTCACTTCCAGTAACTGTTTCATTATCTACGAAACTTTTGACCTCCCAAGCTGAAGAACCTGCAAACGCATCACTTGATAAATCTCCTACAAAATCTTTAAACTTTTCTGCAAGATTGTAATCTACAATTACAGTTTCGACCAGTTTTGAATTTGGGTTATATTTCTCTTTTTCTACTTGACCAAGTGCAAACTTGTGTACAAATTCGTGATTGGGACTAATGGATATGTCATCCAAAGATTTAGGAATTGGTACAACACTAAGAAGCAGATTCATTTGCTTATCATACTGATCTTCTGTTCCGCCAACAGCATACTTATCAGCAAAATCTTTTTCTAACTGCTCCAGCTTTGCATAAATATTTCCTTCTGCATAATAAAAATCGTGCATCCACTTTCCATCAATAAAATTGGCAAATTGATAGTGTTTACCATAATTATTCAAAGTCCCGTCATAATTGGTATCACGAAAAGCATCAATTTGTTCTTTGGAAATTGAACTGCTATTTTGAAGAGAAGTATTTAGAACTTCATCAGATTTGAAAAACAGATATTTTAAAACCCCTTTTTTGATTTCCGGTTTTGTCTGAGTTCTATATTCTGAGTCTTTCCTTTTTTGAGTTTGAATTATTTTTTCGGATTTATCAAAAACCTCCTTTAGCTCTTTGGAATTAAAAGATTGAGCATCTTTTTCTATCTGTTCTTTGAGCTTGGAATATTTCTCAATTTCTTTGACAATAGCCGGAGATTTAAATTTGATTTCCTTTAAGGATGAAAGAACTTCAGTGATTTTGTCTGTAACATCATTCAGTGCTACTCCGCTTTCGGTTTCATTATCTATTTCCGTTTTATCATTGACTGTATTTTTGTTTTCCGGTTCAGTATTCTCTGGAATAAAATCTTCAAACAGATTTCCAATTCTTTCTGTCTCATTTTTGTTTTGAAGCCGGTGCAGAATATGTAAAGCATTATCCAAATTGCCGTGGACATATTGCTCCATTCTCCCAAAACGATTGCTTTTTTTCCGAATTTCTCCTAAGATATTTTCTGGGTTCTTTTCAAAATAATCAGATATATCCTCAGTGATTTTTACCGATGATTTTTTAAGGATAATAATGTCAGTTTCGATCTGAGTTCCGGCAAAAGCCCCTGAAGGTAATCTGTAGGCTTTCATAATCTCTACATTTTCTAATTTCTTCTGCCTGTTCAGCCAACCTGAAGGAAGTACCATTGCCAAAACACCATTTAATTTCAAAGAATCTAAAGAACGTTTGAAAAAATAATCTTCGTACTTACTAATTTTGGGTTCTTCCCCTAATCCTTTGTATAGACCTCGATGTTCTCCATAAGGCGGATTCCCAATAACCAAGTCATACTTTTCATTATAGTCATTTGCGTCAGTTTTTTGACCTTTTTCATTAATAAATTCAGTTTCAAACGAGCGCAGATTGATGTCAGCTTCAGGATGGAAAATTTTGGCAATTTTAGCTGTAGTATCATTGATTTCAAAAGCTGTAACATTTATTTTTACAGAGAGATCTTTTATAGCATAAAGAAAACTTCCGGTTCCTACGCTTGGCTCTAGAGCTGAAATCTCTTTTTGATTTTTGAATTGGTCTTTTATAAGATTGCGAATTGCCTCCACAATCTTTGAATCCGTGTAATATTCATCAAGGATTCCACGCCCTTCCTTCGCAGTACCACCACTTTTGTATTGATTGCAAATATTTTTTACATCGTCAGAAATCTCAACATTTGGATGTAAAGTAATTTTTCTATCCTCGGAAACAAAACAAGCTGCAGAAACTACTTCTGCAACTTGTTCATTGGTCAGTTTTTGACCTTTATATTTTGAAATAAGAGAATTTAATTCCTCAATATTTTTGGAATCATCTACTCTTCTTTCGATTCTATCGGATACAATTCTCCCGGATAGGATTCCGTCCAAGGAATGTTTTCTGTCTTCATTTTCTTCAACATTTTCAGGTTGTGCTCTGTCAATGGATTCTCTTCCTGTGTTTCCAAGATCGTTCCGTTCTGACTTTTCAAGTCCATTTCCAGCATCGTTGCTGCCCAAAGTTTGTCCTCCTGAGTAATCTCCGTTTTGTTCGGATTGGCTTCTTTGGAGAGACTCTCCAGAATTTCGTTCAGAAAATTTGGATCCCAAGTGCTGAGTGTCGGAAATTCTTGTTGGTCTAATGATAACTTCTGCATCCTCTGATTTTTTTGGTTCAACTAAATTAATATTTTTATTCTGAAGATTTAATTTGTTTTGTAGATATTCATTCAGATTCTTATTTGCGGTTTGGGATACCTCATACATACTTCGGATATCTTTAATATTCTTATTCTTCAGCTTCAATTCCATTAAAATTTTAAGCGTTGCAGCATCCCCTATTCTGCTTGCTTCCAAACATAAAAATATTTTCCCATCAAAATCTTTAAATCGGTTGAGAAATTTATTAGTATTACTCGCAGAATTAAGTGTAACAAGAGTTCTGTTATTGTTTTGATTATTCAACTTCAATAATTCGAGAAATGAGAGCGTATCAGTTTCCTTTTCAAATACAACAAGCTCATTCTTGCTTCCATTGATAACAGAAATATCATCTTTAAAATTTGAAGAATCCAATGACATACTCAATTGTTTTTTCTGCTTGTTACGAAGTTGTTGAACTCAAATAATTCTTTTGCCTGATCATCCCATTTTTTTCTGGGTAGCAGCTGAAGGGTTACGAAAATGTCGCTCTTCTTATTATAAGAATCAATGCGCTCCAGTCTACCATGGTAGTCTTTTTCGGCGTGTCTGTAAAAGGAATATGGTAAAATAGTATCTGTAGGATAAATGTAAAAACGCGTATAATTCCAAGGAGAGTTGATTTCAAAGCGTTTAAATTTTTTTTTGAATAATACTGTATCAGACAAATTTCTTCTGTTTCTGTAGTTGAGAATCCAATCCTTGGAAAATATAGCACCTACTTTTTTGTCCCAAACCGATAATGGTCTTTGTTTTTGAGAAACTGCTGAAAATATGATATTATTCTCTGATGGATCTACCTGGAAGTACAATGAATCTTTAATGTAGTAAGTTTGTTTATTAATTTCCGGAAACGAAGTATCGGGAACCAATTCTATCAAATGATTTTGAGAATAGTTTATTTTAGATAGATGAAAGCTTTCCATTTGGTCCAAACCTTTCGAAGCATCAAAATAGACATTGGAAATAAGATCAATCCCTCCACTTTCAGAAACGATTTCCTTGTGACAAGAACTTACTGTAAATAGAATTGCATTAAGTAGAAATATTAATTTTAGTTTCATTTCAATTGAGTTTATAAAAAAGCGGCAAATCATATTGACTTACCGCTTCCGATGGTATTATGGTAAGTAAAATTTTTATCTTTTGATGCTTTGTTCCCTAACATTGGCTTTATCGTTCTTGTTATCTTGCTCCAGGCCTTCTAAAGGTTTGTTAGTATTAAGCCTGTTCATTTCATTGTCATAAAGTTTAAGATTTCGATTTTGAGGATCCAGAACTGCTTTTCCTTCTATGACCTGATCATTCTCTTTGAATTTTACTTTTAATACATTCCCTTTTTCTAGAGATTTTATTGCGCTTTCTTTCCATTCAGGTCTGTCAAATACGAGATTAGATTTGTCAACAATCTTAGCCGTATTGACACCATAGTTTTTGTAGAAATTTTGGAAGTAATAATTTCCCTTCTCGGTCTTCGGTTCGTTGAAGTTAAATTGAACAAAAGCAGGTTCGACTTGTTGACTCTTTGGATTGAGAAACTCAATTTTCACGCTACGTCCCTCCAAAAGATTGACCGCTTCTTTTGCTGTAAAACTATTATCCCGGCTAACAGGAAAATTATGAGAGATCTCCTCACTGTTGTCATTAGTCAATTTTGCATTGTAGGAATTAAGAAAAACACCTCCGCTTTCACTTTTATTGAATTTTAATATAAAATCAACCTTATTTGCGGGTAAGGTTTTATCTGAGCTAGTCTTAATTTCAAACTCTTGCTTTTTTGAGTTGATACCTTTTTCTAAATCTTTGTGAAGTTTTTCCTCTTCTCCAAAACCGAGATATTTCATTTGGTCTTTAAGATATTTTACTTGGTCAAAGTCTTGTTGTTTTTCCATAATATTTGGGTTTTGATTGTTAAAATTTATATCATTGACTGTTAATATTCTGAATATTGATAAGTTATCTTCATCGAGATAAGTTTTTAAAATTTCTCCATTTTGTAATAATTTATAGGATTCGCCATTCCCTTGTCTTTCCAATAAGCCAAAAGCCAAGGCGTATTTATCATTCTTTGATAAGTGATGTCCGTCAAGTACATCCGGAATTTTCTCTAATTGTTTATTTGTTAATGTGTAATCTCCCTCCGTCGTTCCAAATTCTACTTTTTCTGAAAAACTCTTTCTTTGCTTATCTGTTAAGTGCAGATTTTCTAGGATAAATTCATTTTCTTTATTAATAAGTACGTAATTGAGCAGATTATTTTTTTCATCTTCAGAAAGCTTAGGGGTAAGATTATTTTGAGGTGCTTTTCCCTTCAGGTCATTTTCCACATAGGTTTTGAATTCGTTCAAACTTTTCGGTCGATCATAAAGATCTTTCATATCAGTCCAACCATTGCCAAATGAGGATGACTTATATTCTTGGGTTTGTATATCATAACTATAATAAATATTACCAGTTGGACTTTTCAGAGAACCGCTCCCATCATCGTACTCGCGCCAAATCCATCCTTCAGGAAGACCAGATGCAGGAACCAAACTTTCATCAAAGTCATCTTTTGAAAACAGGTCATCAAATTCGAAACTGTCTTCTTCCCAATCAAGTTGACTACTATTTTCCCAGCTCTTGTGAAGTTCCTCAGTGAGTGGATTAATTTCTATTCCCAATTTTCCTGCTTCAATCTCATAATTCCGGTAATGGTGGGCCTGTTGTTCATCAATTTGTGTATTGGTCATCCCCAAACTTAAATCTGTTCTTTTCTCCAATTCTTTTGCCCAAGAATCTGAAAGAAATTTTTGCTTTGAAGCTTCATCGCTAATAGTTACTTCTTTAAAGGAAGTATTATCTTGTACTATTAAAAATCTGTCATCGATTCTCTGTTTATCAAGGAATCTTACAGCTTCACTAAAGCTTTTAAAGTTTGTTTTAATCAATGCTTTACTATCTGAATTAAAAATGGAATTCACAGTAAAAGCAGATCCCTGAATCATTTGACTTTCTCTGGATTTATAGATTTGCATAAATCTTTTTTCCTGATTGGAAAACCTTCTTTCTCCATCTCTAAAAAAATTTTCGGGAGCTGTATTTTTTATTTCTTTTTCAAAATCTTTATAAGTTTTGGTTTTTGGAGTAATCACTCTGTCGAACCAGGATAATTTATTCTCCACAATTTTTAATTATTTGAGATTTTATCTTCTGAATCCTCTTCTTTTCTCCTGTTCCTCAGATTGTTCTTCCTGCTCCTTCCTGTTTCTGTTAGCATCTTCATACATATCTCTATCATTCACATTCAGTTGAATATCTGAATCACCTCCTTTTGAAAGTTGTTTTTCAGTTTCAGTAATGTGACTTACAGCGTCAATCTCTCTCGAAACAATGTTTACATCGTTTGTGATTTCCTTTGCTATTTCAGGATATTGGTCGACTTTATCTTGTAGAAAGCCTTTAAGTTTTAGCAATTCGTTTTTATAACGATTAAGTTCCTGCGCATCCTTTTTATCAGCAATGATAGCAGTAAGCTCTGTCGCATTTTTGATGAAATCAAACTCTACAACTTTTCCTGTTTCACTATCGAATACAAAAGCCTTCTTTTCAAGTGAAGGAAATTCATTTGAAAGCTCTTTAATGTCCGTATATTGAACTTTCTCTTTACTATTTTCAAGAAGTTTAGTTAGGCTTTTATCTCGTTCAAGAAAGATGACCTTCAGTTTTGTATTATCTTCTGTGAGCTGAAAAGTGGCTCTATTCTTATCATTGTCGGCAACGATGGTATATCCTTGAAGAAATTTCTGAATATCATCTTCGCTTAGCTTTTTGGAAAATGTAAAATCGTCATTGATAATTCCAAAGTTTTTAAGTTCGTCCGTTGGTAAATTGTGATTTTGCATAATGTTTAGAAGTTTAATGTTGGTTGTATGAGTTTGCTCGTGATTCATAGTAGTTGGCAATTAAATTATTGGCATTAATAAGATCATTTAGAAATCGGATGGGGTTAATGTATTTTCCATTTTCTGTCACTGAAAAATGAAGATGCGCGCCGGTAGAATTTCCGGTATTCCCACTTTTTGCAATGATGAATCCGGCTTTTACAAATTCTCCAGCTTTGTAATACATTTCTGAAAGGTGGAGATATGAGGTTATAAATGAATTAGAATGCCTGATTTTAATATAATTCCCTCCTCCACCTAAATCCCAACCCGATGCAATTACAACTCCATCTAAAACAGCATATACATTTTCATAGTTGGCTTTAAAATCTGCACCGTTGTGTAATTTATTAGCTCCAAAAATAGGATGAACCCGCCATCCGAAAGGAGAAGTAACCATCATCCTATTGTTAAGTGGCATACTTATTTTTGAGATAGATTCCTCTTCATTAACGAAATCAAACTTTTTAATACGCTTTTCTGTATTTGAATTTTCCAGATTTGTTGATTGCTTTTTATAGTTTTGTAAGAGTGAGTCATTATCGATTTTTGAGTCTGCCTTACTTTCCTCAATTCTTGATACATTGTAACGAAGCATTAATGTCTTCAGAGAATCAATCTCCTTTTTCAGATTTTTTTTAGTTGGAGCATTGAAAAGTCTGTTAATAATGCTTTTTTGCTCCTTTTCTATTTTGAAGGTAGATTGCTTCTGAAAACTTTGTTGTTCTTTAAGAATCTCGTTGGATGTAACCTTTTTAGGAGTCAGTGTATTGAACTGTGTAAAAACCAACGAATAGCAACCTAAAAACAGCACTGTTATTATATTTTTCATTTTTAATCCCACTGTATTAATCTTTAATATTTTCGTTTACGATGAGTTCCACCTCTCTATTTATTTTTCTAAAATTGGTCATCAGAACTTCTTCTTTACGATTATTGCCCTTTTTATCGACGAATGAATAGTAATTAGGCATAGCTACATAGTTTTGTTCTTCCTCCTTGATAGCTTTCATATCAAGATTGATTTTTCCTCTTATTGCAGAAGTTTTATATTCCTCACTACTGTTCTCTTCTCCTTGCGCAATCATTCCAACCATTTCACCGGTTTTGAGTGCAGCAATTTTTCCTGCAGGAATCATAAAGTCCATTTTTTCATTGATGCTGGTCGATGTTCCTTGCTGCGAAATAGATTGGGAGTAAGACTTTTGTTTAATTTTTCCGAACAATTTTTCAAGCCAATCCAAGGTATTTTTATTTCTTACAGAACCGGAAAGAACATTTCCGACAATCGCTGAAATAGTATCCGCGACTTCCTTTTTATAAAACTGTCGAAGCTGTGGAATTTCCTGAAGCCCTAATAAAACAGCTATCTTGTTACTTCTTGCTGTTGCTATTATATTGTCAATTTTATGAATGTATATTGTTGGGAATTCATCGCCAATAATTCCACCAGGTAAATTATGTTTAGAATTGATTTGGCGTAAGGTCCTATTAAGAATTGAAGAGTATAAGGCTGAATTAATGTCCTGTGTGCTCGGATCAGAAGCTAAAATCAGAATTGAAGGATTTTGCTTATCTGTTATTTTAAGCTCAACTTCATCTCCTGAGAATACCCAAAAACTCT
The DNA here is from genome assembly GCF_900636535.1 of Chryseobacterium gleum. Taxonomy (NCBI): domain Bacteria; kingdom Pseudomonadati; phylum Bacteroidota; class Flavobacteriia; order Flavobacteriales; family Weeksellaceae; genus Chryseobacterium; species Chryseobacterium gleum. The sequence goes on along the minus strand of NZ_LR134289.1, from coordinate 5,071,705 downwards.
CTTTAGTTGCCAATCGGGAAAGAAAGATTTTCAAAGTTCCAATTTGTCCTTCCAACTGATCAAAAGCCTTGTTGTCATAGGCTGTTTTGAATGGTGAAAGCAAGGAAAGAATCTCTTCATTGGTAAAAAGTGTATCAAAGATCTCTTTATAACTGCGGTTCATAAAAGATAGAATATGCGGCAGATCTGAATATTTCCCATTTTCCAACGTAGCAAAAAAGTAGACACAAGATGAAAGAAAGTTAATTGCCGATTGAGTAAAAAAAGCTTCGGAACCTCCTCCTGAGCTGGATCCTCCTTTTTGCAATGAAGAAACCATAGATTCAGCCATTTCCTGAGCTTCAGCCAATGTTTGAATGTACTTTTTATGGAACGGATTTACTCTTCTTGATTTTTCTACTTCATTAAGATTGATAATATGAAAACTGTAATTGTAATCTGATTCTCTACTTTTTTTCAATAAGTAATGATAATAAGCAATTTGCGCCAGGTCAGGAAACTTAAAATCGTAAATGCAAAGACAAAATCCTTTAGCAATCATTTGTCTAATAGATGGATTAATAACCCCAAATGATTTTCCAGAGCCAGGTACTCCGATTACAATTGTTCCTCTAAAAGGGTCGATATTAATATAGCCTTCATAGGTTTTGTTATTATATCTAAAAATATAAGGGATATTGATAGAAGTATCCGTGTTTACAAGTTCTTTGTTTTGATCAAAAGATTCTTCTTCAACATTCCATCGGTCTTTTCCCATTTTCTGCTGCATCAATTTAGAAATACTGTCTGCTCCCATCTGAAGAATAACTGCTCCTAAAAAAGAAAGAACTGCATAGATGATTTGATAAAAATTAAGCCCCGGAAAGATATGCGGAAGCTCTCTATTTCCAGCTTCATCCTGCCAGATCAAGGATGAGAAAATCATCAATAACCCTAACACTATTGGAATTCCAATCTTTGTGTATATATTAAGGTCTCTCTTCTTCTTAGCTTTTGTTCCAACAGCAACCAATCCAATCAAAACCACCGTGGCAAATTTTGCATTGATGGGAGGATAAATGAAACTCATTTTAGAGAAGTTCTTCAATAAATTGGAAACTACAGGAACATCAGCATTCAGATAAAACAGCGAAGCACAATCCAATGCAACTACAGCATAGACCACCTTTTGCAGGAATCCATAGATTTTAATTTGATGTTGTTGTTCTTGCATAGCAGTTTATTATAGTTTCATATTAATTAATGGTAAGCGGAACTTCCGCCTAGAAAGTATCAGCTTTTAGAATGTCAGAATAATTAACTTTCATTTCAATGGTTCTACCCGACAGCTGTTCTTCAATCAACCTTATCATCATTACCTTAGAATTCGGGTAAGTGAACTTTTTGAACACAAAAATATTTCTGAAATTCTTCTTGAAATGTTTTTGAGGATTCAACTGAAAAAGTGGCGTCATCTCGATGCTTTGGCTATTTGTAGCCTTATGGATTTTTTTATCCTCTATGGAAAATTTTAACGCCTCAATATCATAGCTCAGATTAGAGTTATTTTTAAAGGTCATATCAAGAAAGATGTAATCACTAATGACATACACATTGTTGAGCTGGAAACTAAGTTTGAGATTTTTCTCTTCCCTGATTGGATTACCTTCAGATTTCTTCTGAATAATTCCCATTGCAAATTTTCTGAGTTCAAGGTTAGAGAACACCATTTTATCAAATTCAATGGGCTGCATCGCTTCTGGCTGAATATGTATATTGGTAATTGTATTTAAGTTTTCAGAATGTCTGTAAACCGCTTTATACTGTGCAATAAAAGATTGCCCCACAACGGTAATAATTCCGACTTGATTTCCATTAAAAAAGATGGAGGTCTTTTTCTTTTTATCTTTTTCTTCAGATGTTTGGCTGTCTGTAATTTTGATTCTTGCAATATTGGTCGTCGGTAAATCTCCTGTCAGTTTTTCTGTAGACAGATCAACGTACTGGATAGGTTCCGGAGAAATAATATGCAGATTGACTCCCTCTGTGATTTCTATTTCTGGCAGGTCAGAAATAATTTGTTCTTTTGTTGCTGTCTGTGCATTGAGTGTAACAGTAAATAGTAAAAGTGTATATAAAAATGATTTCATTGCTTTTAAGGTTTTGGTTGGTTTTGTGACTCTTTCAATTGTTTTTCGTCAATCAGAAATACATAAGAGTTGTATTTCAATTTGGCTTTGTTGGTTTTAATGAGATTCGCAATCGATTTGGAGGTGGACGTAAATAATTTGGAACCAATGGTGGTAAAAAATCCTTCTCCTCCCATATCCATCTGTGTTCCTTGCACAGAATTGCTTCCCATTTCACGGATCATATCTCTAAAAACACTTTGTGGAACATACAATCCTTTCATACCATCAACATCGTAGATAGATAGGTTGATTGGAAAGATCTCTCCCTTAGCAAATACCGAAATGATTTTCAAGTCAACTCGCTGCATTGTAAATCCAGAAATCTGACAATATAAAATGGAACCTTTACTGATCTTTCTGTTTCCAACAAAGATGTCTTCCAGCAACCTGAATCTAATCCTGCTTCCTAAAAATCCTTTGTTGTTTTCATCGATAACAGCCTTGATAAAACTATTTTCCTTGTCTTTATAAATGGCGTTGAAGTCATTATTGATACCAGACTTACTGACGTTGAAAGTAGAGTTAAGGAACTCGTCCATCTTTTCTTTATTGGCTTTTAACTTTTGTTCAGCCGCCAGCTTGCTTTGATACTCGGGATCTCTTGCTTTCTCTAAAGAATCCATCACCAGCATTTGCTGCTTTAGATATTTTACAGGATCTTGCTGTGTATTTTGTTCTTTTGTTTTAGGCTTTATAATCTGAATATTATCTTCTGCTTTTCCGTAGGATTTGTCATTTAGCATTTTAATAATCTCAGTTGATCTTTTATAGTCCTGATCTTCTTTACCCTGCTTAGGATCATAATAGGATGATGGATTTCCTGTGGTCTCATATTGACTCTGCCTTGAATTGACAGCTTTTAAAGAATCAATCCTTCTTTTCTGAGCTAACGACAATTGGTCGTCATAGCTTAGCAGACTATCCTGTTCCTTGTCCAATCCTCCAAGCATTGTTCTGTTATCCTCCTTTTTAAAGAATGCATCATACGCATCATTTTTGGTCATAATGGAATCCTGAGATTCACCAAGTGACATAGAAAGCTCTTTCGGTTTGTCTGCAGGTTTATCTTCTTTCATAAATTGAGCACCTACATATGCAAAAAGACAAACGAACGGCAGAGCAAGGAGTGGCAGAACATATTTCTTTTCTTTAAAGTTGATTTTATTAATGTCCATTTTTTAAGTGTTGGTATTGGTTAAACAGATATTCTATTCTAAGGCTGTCATCTTTCCGTAGTTTTTGCTGATCTCTTTTTACTTTGAGTGACTGGAGTTCAACCACTATTTTTTTCATTTCCTTATCATTACTTTTTAAAGTATTTTGACCTACCGAACTTTTGGAATAAAGCACAGGAGGCTTGATTTTAAATGTCATATCAGAAGGAAAGAATATTCCTTGCACAATTGATATGATGAAGGAAACTGATAGGAAAGCCATCGAATACATAAAAAATTCCTTAGGGTTTTTGACTGTCCAGGCAAACCATTTCTGCCCAATCTTTTTAACAAAAGCATTCATTTTAATAAGAGTTTTTATTTTGGTTAGAGAGTTCTTCGTTATTGATGATCCGCCAGTTTTTAAGAAGAACACCGTGCGGATTGTTGGGACTTCGTATAATGTCATCAAAGAAACCTTCAGTAAATAATTTTCGGGTAATGACAGAAGATTTTCTGGTGATCATCTGTTTTCCGAAATACTGGAATTTCTTGTTTTCCATATTCAGAGTAATAGAATCAGTATGAATGCTGACCATTGAGCTGGAAGCAACGATCTGATTGTAAAATCCCTTTTCCCTTAGATTGGTGTATTCTTTTTTTCCACTATCATCAATGAGGTATAATGATTTTTGGATATTTTCCTTGATATAGGAGTCGTCAGGAGCCAGCGTAAAAAATAATCTGTGGAATAATTCGATTTGGGCTTTATATTCCACAGGTCTGTTCAGAAGCACATCGGTCTGCTTGGCAAGTACCGGAACTCCGTTATCAAGAATATAAATTGACTTTCTTGAATCCTGAATCATTTTGTAGGCAAATAAAAACCCTGCAATAATGATAAAGACAGCAAATACAATCGCTCCCAATGAAACCACCTTGTTGATCTTAATTCTTTGTTCTATATTTTTTATAAGCATTCTCGAATTTTTTTAGTCTGATTACTTTTTATTTTTCATTGCATCATTTACCCTCCCTGATGCAGAAGCAGCCGCCGCAGACTTCACTGCGGATGCTCCGCCTGTCTTGACCGCCAAAACCGCTGTTTTTGCACCGCTTGCAATTCTGCCTGCTGCACTTTTCATTTTGGTCATCGCCCCTGCTCCACCTGCAGTAACAATTGTGTCGGCAATGGTTGGGGTCATCAGAACTCCAATGCCTGTGACGATATAAGCCACACAGGTAAAGAGTTGATTGTAGATCATTCCGGAATTTGACACGTAAACCATTAAAGCATCCAAATTGGTAATAATTCCATTGGTTAAAAGCGTATCATATCGTTCAATCTCCATTGTATAGCCTGATGCGATCAGCTGTTGTCCAATATTGATAATAGTATAGGCAACAAAAGTGTACAGGTTGATATTGATGAATTTTGAAACCCAACTGTATAAAGAATTTTCAAATCCGGGAATCATTGACATTCCCACTGCAATAGGGCCAAGAATTATTAATATATATGCCCATATTTTTTGGATAAAGAAGATGAGATAAACACAAATTCTTAGTATGGATAAACATATAAACTCAATGACTTCTGCCACTAATTTTTGTAATTGAAACTCCATTCGGATCTGCCATTCCTTGATAGGTTGCAACAGTTTATCAATGCCTTCGCTGATATCATACCACGAATCGTCCACATCCTCGCTGGTATTATTGATTACTTCCTGCTTGGCATCCTCTTCAGCATTTAACCTGATGACTGCATCCAACAATTGCTGTTGTTTTTTGAACCTTTCAATTCTCAAATCGTTTACCTCAGATTCGATGTCACTAAAGATGGCTATCCCCGGTTCTGCAATGGCTTCAAAAGGTGCCTGAATTAGATTGACAAATCCAGTCCAGTAAATCAGTGTGAATCCAATTAAAATAGGTTTTAGCATTGGTACAATTTCCCATTCGCGATCTCCGGCTGCCATCTGCCATCCCATATATCCTAGATACATCAATGCTCCCAATCCGCCTATAGCCCGTCCTACCAAAGCTGAACCTTCCGCACTATCCTGTACACTGTTGTCCAATTTAGTAAACACCTCCATAAACCATTTTTCAAAAGCACCGTCGCCTTTTAAAAACTGCAACAGATTGCTGTAATCACTATCGGTCTGGGCAAAGCCCATTATTGGTAATCCTATTGCAAAGAGGCAAAAAAAGTATGTCAATTTTCTATTCATATTAGTATCTGTGTTTGTATTGCTGCATCACATTTTGAACAATCTGTCTATCTGAAGCAGGTGCCCATTGCGTCGGTAAAGCTGTGGGTAAATGGCTATTCAGTATATTTTTGTAATCCATAAGCAAAGTCGTTTTGTTATTATGCTTTCTTAATTCCTGAACAAATTTTCTCCATTTCATAAGCGTTTCGTGATACATTACAAAGCGTTTTCCTCTTGGCATATCCATTGAGCGGGACATAGAATACTTATCTTTAATGAGATCAAGTTCTTCCTGCAGTCTTTTCAATGTACCAGTCGTATTGAGTGTTTCATAAGTCTGCTGATCTTTCAGTCTCCATTCAATAAAATTCTGTGGTGTGTCTGGAAACTCTGTGATGGGTTTCAGCATTCGCTTGTAGTATAAAAGCCAGAGCGGGTCTGCATCGACCGTAGCAGAAGTCCAATGGGCAAGATCCTGAACACTTCTCTTATAAATTGTATCGGAAGCAGCTTTGATCTTCTTCGCTTCTTCTTCCTGAAATTTCAGTTGAGCAAATCGTATATTCTGTTCTCCGGTTGGTTTCAGAGGTCTTATATCATCACCATCTTTATAATCCCTGTTAATTTTAGGAGCCCACATTCCCCAAACTGTTGCATAAGCAAAATTGGTTTGAATACCCAGAAAATATTTAGGATAAGGACGCCAATCACCCCAGCTTTCAAAAGTCATCCTTTTATGCTGCGCAACAATTGCAGGGTCATTCAATCTTTTCACACTTTGTCCAAAGCCATTTACCGCAACTAGTAGTAAGAGAAAAAGTTTTCCTTTTTTAAGTAGATTTTCCATAGTTTTAGTTGAATAGGTGTTTGTATTTTTGAATAATATCACCGACAATCGCCTTATCGACATTGAGGTAATTTCTTAGTACAGGGACTTGGAACAGATATGGGATTTTCTTGGCATTCTCTAATCGTAAAATGATATAAAGGATATTCCCATTGATATTTCTTACCCTTGTAAAAACTTTCTCAATCAGCATTTCTCTGTCCATTGCATCCATCAGGAAATCTTTGTCTTCGTTCAAGACATCTTGGGTAACTTCCTGTTGGAGTTTAATAACCTGTTTACCAATTTCAGTATAGTACTTTGAAACCAGAACTGCATATTCAGGATGTTGTGCCGACAGATCCAGCATCTTGTTGGAATTGGTAGCAATCTTTCCTAAATACTGATACAGATAGATTAATTTCTTGCTTTGTGTAAGCGCTGAATTGACATTTTTAAGCTGCTGATAGATGTATTCCTGAATCGCAATAATTTGAGTTGTCTTGTTGTTGATTTCGTCATACAGCTCCTTTTGTTTTTCATAGGAATCCAAAAAAGCCTGCTCACTTGCCAGTCGAACACCGTGATTAAGCGTGATTTGTGATAACAGTTTATCATTGATAACAATCTGCTGGCTTTTTACTAAAATACTAGATAACGCAACGACTCCAAGTATTAATATTTTTTTCATTTTAAAAAGATTTGATGTTATTCATTATACTTTCCACAACTTGTTTATCTCTGTTGACATAGTACTGGAATGCTCTTTTGTTACGTAAGACCTTTGCTTTGATGTCCCTTATCTTTAAAAGCATATGGGTAGAGTTTCTACTTATTGCTTTGACTTCATCCAATGCATAATCCAGCAAAATTTTTCGTTCCGATTTTTCCATTTGGTTGATTGCCCCATAAGACAGGATGATTCCTGTAATTAATCGAGTGACCATTTGGAGGTCATCCACAAACTGTACTTGCGATGGCAGAACAGTTATGATTGAATATGGTGCAGTAATGATTTCATTAATAATAGTGGTCTGATTATCCGTAATCTTCGTTATCTCTCTGCTCATAGCGATTCCTGTTGGTATTGCCTGAACAGCAAATGATACAATTCGTAACCTGTCCTGTACTTTGGTAATCTTATCCTTGAAATCTTTCCATTGTGATTGATTAACTGTTTCCACAGTGGCATTTGCAGTCTGCTTCTGTCTCATTTCTTTTTGTCGGTCGTGTTCTTTCATCGCTGCATTGATCTCCAGATCCATCATTGGAAAAGAAACATTTTCCTGTTGCCACGCAGGTGTAGAACCACCGCTTGAAGAAGTGATTAAGATGTAAATAGGAATGGTCAGCATTAGAAAAATCTTTTTCATTTTTTGACTTTTAAAAATTTCTCTTGTACTTATTCATTATGTTCTCCACAATGCCTTTATCGGTATTGATGTATCCAGCAAAAGGATTGATGGAATTCCAAAATCCCAATCGATTGGCTTTTTCCAGTCTTAGCTTTATTGCCAAAAGCCATAGTTTCAGATTTTTTACATTTCCTGAGATATTATGCAGGATTTTATATCGATCTCCTGCAGTAGCCAGATTCAGTTCTCCAGATGCCAGAATATCCGTAATATCGGTGACTATTTTCAGACTTTGCTCATAGGTTTTTTGTGAAGCTTTGGTACCGAATATGGCATATTGCGGATGCTGCGAAGCCAATTGGACAACCTGAGCAGAATAATCGTAGCATTTGTTCAACTCAGTGTAGATCTGTTGTACCTGAATACCGTTTTGTAGTGTTCCGGAAACTTCTTTCAAACCTTTTAATATTTTATTCTGAATATCATTGGCGGCTACCATTTGGGTTCCGACCCAGGTTTGTGCATCCTTTAATTTTGATGTTTCTTCGATAACCTCGTTCTGCTTGGCTTTCAGATTTTCTGAATACAGAATCATTGCAGCCGTTACCGTAGGATCGATGTAGGTATTCTGTGCAAATAAAAAACTACTGAATCCTAGAAATAGGAGACTAAACTTTTTCATACAGATAATTTTTATTGATTAATTCTGAAAAACTGATTTGATGATCTTCAAGCTCCTGTGAAATGACCTTGAAAACATTTTTGCCTTTGTTCTCATTTTTCATCCTGTTGTAATAGGAAACAATCTTTTGGTCTAGAGGATTCTGATACAGATTGACCAGTGAAACAAGATTTTCAAGGTTGTCTCCAAAAATTTTTAAATCAAATACAATTTTAATAAGGGCTTCATCATAGCTTCCGTACTTCTGCACATAATACTCTACTGCTGACTTTTCAGGCTTCTCTGTTGTATAGGTAAGGTACTGCTCTATTGAAACTTCATTACCGTAAACTTCTCCTTTGGAACCACGTTTCAGATAAAATTCTTTGAATCTGCTACGTCCGAATTTGTTGTTAAGGTTGTTAATTGTGAATATCTTGTTCTGCTCCACCTTATTTAATGAAAGCAAAGCTGCAATACGGTCAAAGTTGTCCTTGAACTTGGTCTGATCAAGAAGAATAAATGTATCCGAATTGTTGATGATACTGTCTTTTACAACAGCATTGCCAATAATGTCATCCAACTCCTGTGTTACCACCACCGCTTCTCCCCAAAATTTTCTTACTGTTTTATAGAGATACAAAATATATCCACCCATCAGTTTACTTGCAATGGCTTTCCACGCTTCTTCAATGATCAGAGCTTTTCTGCGGTCTTTTCTGAGTCTCATTTTTTGGATGAACGTGTCCATTATGATGAGTGTCACGATTGGAAAAAGCTTGGGATTATCCTTAACATTATCAATCTCGAAAACGATAAATGACTCATCAAATAAAGTATTATCTGCATTTTCATTGAGCGTTGTTCCATAACGTCCACCTTTGTAAAAATCCCTCAGAACGAATAGAAAAGTTCTCAGGTTAAATTCTCTTTCTGTGATGCTGTGTTTCTTATTATTCAGATAAAGAGGAAGAAATTTGTCGCAATAGTCATAGAAACCATTAAAGGAAAGTTCTTTTGCATCCAACTTCTCTTCAAGTTCTTTGATTTTTATGATAATGGCTTTCCTAAATGATTCATCCCAGTTTTCTTCCGTTTTGTCCTTTTTGATGATTTCATTGGATCTGATAAGAATCAATTGGGTTTCATTGTAAATTCTTCTTCTCTCTTCATCACCCAGCGTTTCATAAGCTTCATAAACTGTATAAAATTTTTCATTGTCATAATCAGGATTATTGATGTTCTTGTCAGGATGATAGAATTTTAATAGTCTTCTTCCTGCATCCTTGATCTCTTCAGTACTTGCATTGAAGGCAATTCCTAAAACATCGTAGTATGTCCGCCGTTCATTAACATTACTCTCATACTGAGCGTAAATATCTTCTTCGTGAATGTTGTATTTATTCAAATAAAGAATTAACTCTTCTGAAGTTTTATTCTCATACCATTCACTTCCCGAATTAAAATATTGATGATAATAGGACATCAGCACATTGTCCAATATTGATTTCTGGGCAGATGACATTGACGCATCCGGACCTTGCCAGATAAGGAAGATCAGATTGGTCAAAAATTCTATTTTCTCAATATTGAATTCTTTCTTATCCATCAGAAAAGGATTCATTGTGATCGGCTTTTCTTCAGTGTACTGAATGTATCTCCCACCTTTGTATTTGCAGGTTCCTGAATAAGAATCTCCGGTATCGACGATGACGACATCATAATTATAGGTAAGGTACTGCTCAATTATATTATTCATTAAGAAACTCTTTCCTGAACCACTTGGTCCTAAAACAAATTTGTTTCGATTGTTAATTCTGCCAATTTTCATCGGTACGTCAGCAGGATCAACTTTTAATGGAACTCCTTGTCTGTCTGTAAACCTCAAATAGAAATTGGATTCTTCATTCAGGGGGTAACTCTCTTTAAAAAAAAAACACAAGGCCGCTTCGCTTGTCGTCATAAAAAGATCGTATTCCCTGAGCTCTGTGGCATTCCCTGGAATGGCAGACCGGAAGAGTTCCAGTTGATTGTAGGCATTCTTGGAAACGATGATCCCTTTCGTGAATAGCTTATTTTCAATCAGGGATTGTGTTCCCTCCATTTTTTCCAATGTGTCTGTTGAAAATAGTAGGGAAAAATGCGCATTGACAACCAATTGCCCATCGATAGCGATGTTATGCAGAAGAGTTTGTATTTCTTCCGCTATAATGGCATTGGAAGGAGAATTATTGGCTGCACCTTCGTGCTTTTTCTTTTTCTTGTCGAGTTCTCTCTGTTGTTGTGCCTGAAGAGGAATCGTAATTACCTGATTGTAAATGATGGTTTCGTAATCCTCCAAATCATTGATGAATGTGAAATTATCAACAGCCGTTTCTGCAGCTGCGCCATTTCCACCAAGTATGGAATAAGGCTCTATCTCAGAAGGCAGATCAATGTTTTCAACATCGACATATGAAATATTCTTAACGAACTTATTTCCTATCTGCAGATATTCATTGGTTGATTTAATATTATCAAAAGTGGGAACATCTGAAAACTGCATCGACAATACGCCGGATATATAATGTTCAAACTCCTTTTCAAATAAAAATTCTGGTTCGCAATCGCTTTGCTTCAAAAGCATAAATACCTTTTGACATTTATCACGAAGCTCTTTATAACTCTTGTCAGAGAAATGGTAGTGCTTCATTTTCTTTTTCAGCTTATCATCGACAATATCTGTGAAGAAAAGTATGGTTTCAATAGTTTTGAAAAGCCTCCCCTCAAAATGCTCCGAATACTTCTGTTGCAGAAATTGATTGGATTGTTCGGCTGTATATCTCTTTTTTGAAAAAATATCAAGCTTTTGTACGATTCTACTCTCTCCTATAATAGATACAACCTGATTTAAAACCGTGTGGAAATTCAGATAATTGTCAGGATCTGCCGAATATTGCTCAACAGGATTTTTTATTTTGATTCCGATGATAGGATTTCCGTACTGCCCAAATAAAACATCAAAGTCCCATCCGAAATCTTTTCCAATATCAAAACCGATAAAAGGAATATCAAATGCTTGTTTCTTTATTTTGGACATAACCTAAAAGTGTTTTATTGTTTATTTTTTTGGGGAAAATCAAAACTTGATCGAAGTTTTTGGTCTTAGCGTACAGACCATATTTATCCTGTCTTTTGAAGATGAAATAGACGCCTCCTCCTGTACCTGCGAGTCCTAAAAGAGAACCCAGCAATCCGAATTTGGATAATATGAGTGCTGCGATGACACCGACTCCAATGACTCCTACTGCATAAAAGATGTATTTGCCTTTAAGCCCGAAGAATACAAGGGGTTTTTTAAGCCCCTTGTAGAGATAGAACCCCATATTAAGCAAAGAATGCTGTTACGAATTCCGGAACTACCAATAAGAAGATCATAGCACCTCCGTAGCCCAAGATCTCTTTGTTGACATCCTGATCGCCATTTGTCCATTTGTTGTACACTCTCAGACCTCCGATGAAACCGACCAATCCTCCGACAGCTTTGAGGATAAGCTTGATCGGATCCCAATAATCTTTGATGTCATTGGCTGCATTGGAAATTGCTGTTGCACCACCCTGTGCAAATGCTGGGGTTACAGCAAGGAGGATTACACAAGCAGTCAATAACTTTTTAAACAGCTTGTAATGTTTCGATTTGTAGTTCATAATGATTAAGGATTTATGTTTAGAATTGTGTTTATTTAGCTTAGAATTATGCATAAGGGGTGTGCTATCCGCCTTTTATAGGCGGATCATTTTAGTAGTGAAAAGTTTTGATTAACCTCTTAGATCATTGATTGATAGACCTTATGTCCATCTTGGTTTAGAATAACCTGAACGCTTGTTTCGGCGAGATTTAGAAAGTCTTTAAACTGTTTATGTAAGGCGTCGAGGTTTGGGGATGGAATCTCTTTTTTTTCTTGCTCTTGAATAATGTTTTCCTGTTGGGAATCAAGTGAAACAGTTTCCTTTTGTTCTTTTTCATTTGGCTTTTCTTGTATTTCGGGAACGTTATAAAAATCATCAATATTCTGCTCAGACTCAAACTTCTTTCGAAAGTGATCAAGGTCACGGCTTTCATCTTGTTGCTCTTCCTGATTAGCCCGAAATAGCTCTTTCTTGTTAAAAGAATTAGGAGTATTGATATTTTCTACATCATCGATCTCTATTCTTTGTACTTCGTTTTTGTTCTCTTCTGAAAATTCCGTTAAAGAATACTCTTCAGTTTCATCCGTTTTTTTTGAACTGTCTTTTTTCAAAAAAAGATCATACAATACATTCCCTGCATAATAAAGCAGATAAATGGCTATGATAGAGGTAATTATTTTAATCATATTTTGTAATGAGTTTATAGTGATCCGTTATAATGTAATTTCAAGGCATTTGTTAATGTGGTCAATTAATTCGTTGAATGATTTCTCCACAGCATATCTCTGATGATTCGTTAATTTTCTGGTATCAAGAATTTGTAGACAATTTCTTTTGAATACAGGATTCTTCAATAGCAGTCCATACCTGCTGATTTCGGCGTCCATTCCTTCTTGATTCTGGTATACATAGCCTTTATCAAATCGTGAGCGAATGAATACCCTTTCTGCCTGACTTTCCAACAATCCCAAAAAATTAATGAAGACCAAAGTTGATTTTGCTGAGACATTTGAATATTCAAAGGGAATGACAATAAAATCACTGTAAATAAGAAGGTCGCTGTACTTTACATCCAATGTTCCTGCAAGGTCGAATATGTTTATCTCTTCACTTTCTTTCAATGCTATCAAACTATCAAAATCCGTGAAGGGTTCTTCATTCTCTTCATCAATGATTTCAACATCATATATTTTTGGAATTTCCAGCAATTCATCTTCTTTCCATTTGTGGTAAAACGATTTTTGAAAATCGAAATCGAAGACCTTGATCATTCTTTTAGAATGAGCAGAAACATAATTGGCAAAAGCAATTGCAAGCGTTGTTTTACCTGTTCCTCCTTTCTGCGTTGCAAATGTGATTATCATAATTTTACATTGATTACAGGTTCTTGAAAGCCAGTCATTTCAGCGACCTTTCTTTTTCCTCCTCTTCTTCAATTCATTTTCTGCCGGGTCTTTAGAATTGGCTGAGCTTCTCATCAGTTCAAAAAACATCTCATTGACTGCTTTTTTCAATTCATTTCCTTCTTTATTTTCCTTGGTACTTTCTAATTGAGGATTTAGGAATTCCTGGTATTGCTTTTCTCCAATCATCGGTTTCAATTCTCCGATGTAGTGAAGTCTCGAATAAATGACGTAATATTTTCCTTCCTCCGACTTAATTATATTAACATCTTTATTATTTTGGATTTTCACGTATTCTTTTACATCGTTTCTGATAGCTGTGAATGTGTCCTTATTTTTCAGCTTTTTATTCTCAAAAAGCATAAAGTATTGTATTTCATTTTTTGGGTTTCTATCTTTCAAAAACCTTTGCAGTACTGCTTTAGTTTCATCATTTGGAATATTGTAATCCTTGAGACTTTCAAACAGTTTCTTGTCCATTTTCGCCGAAGTGAATTCAAACAACTCATTCATTTTCATTAGTTCGCTTCCTTTACAAACTGCGCCTGTTTTATGATCAATTACAGTATAGCCAAAAGGTTGAAATTCATCTTTATGGTGGAAAACCAAGTCAATCCCAAAAACATCTCTTAGCTTCTTCTGAAGTTCACTTTCAAATTCAATTTTCGGTGTCCAATCAGCTTTTTGCTTTTCTTCAGGAAGCATCGCTTCCTGCTTTCTAAAATCCTCAACTTTGAAAACCTTGTTGGAATAAATCTCTTTATACTTGGAAAAAATGGCTTTCAGTTGTTTTGTTCTTCTTTCATTCTTTCTATTATCATAAACAATCTGGTCTCCTGATAATGTTCGCTGGATTACTCCGTTTTTTAAAATGGTCAAAGATTTCGCATCATTTGTGTTTTTGCCCAGTTTATAGCCATTTCTGTTAAGTAAAGTTTCAAACTGATGGAGGGAACTCATTTTGTAGTTCAACAGTTTGTTCAATACTTCCTCCGGTTTGATTCCGTAAAGTTTTTCGAGAGTATTAGCTAAAGCTTTTTGAGCTTTTAACTTTTCGTAACTGTCATTAATCTTCTTTCCAGTCTGTTTATCTACTCGAGTCGTAACAATATGAATGTGATTGTTCTCTGTGTCATTATGGAAAGCCACAATAAATGGTTGCTTTCCATATCCCAATTCATCCATAAAGTCATCAGCAATTTTTGTAAGTTCTTCTTTGGAATGCTCCCTGAACTTGGTTGAAATTGTTGCGTGAAATTGAGGCTTAATTACTCTTTTATTTCCAGCCGAAATAGCTTTTAAATAATCTCTTACCTGTTGCTTATTGCTATGTTCATTAATGAAGGACGGAAAGTTTTTCATCATCATCAACTCCCCTTTTCCTTTGTCTATTTTTTTATCATTGTAATTAACTCCTGGAAAGTCGGATCCTGCTGGATTCATTATCTTAACAATCATTTAGATAGCAAAGAATAAATGTTTTCAAATATTTTGTTCTGCTCTTTTTTTAGAATTATTACTTCTGAAAGCTTTTCAGAAAAAACTTTTAAATCCTCAGAACTAATGAATTTTTGGGCATTTACAATCTTGGCAACTTGATTGATATTGGTTTCGATCTTTACAAAAACATTATCTTGTTTTTCAATGAATTCCAGAACTTTTCTTCTTTCATCTTCCAAAATTCTGTTTTCGACAGAATTGATGATTAAACTTGTAAGAGAAATATTTCTTGTGTCGCATATTTTTTTCCACTTTTCTTTTTTCTGATTACTGATTCTAAAAATGATAGTCTTATTCTCGGTTTCAATCGGACTCATTTGAAATAGTAAATAGTTTCATTCTGGTATATCTAAATTGGAATAAAAATTAGAGCAGCAATTGCTAAAGCGCCAACAAAAACAGAATTCAATACTTTCCATTTCTTCATTTGCCTAATGCCTGCTTTCTCAAGGCTAATCTGTTCTTTCTTAGCTGAAATTCCATAGATACAATCTTTATCAAATCCCGTTATTTTTAGATTAAGTACTTTTGCATTAAAATCTTGAACTTCATAGCTTCTGCCAACTTCTATTGAACTTTCAATTAATGGTTTCCCAGGATTAGCTACTATGGTTTTGCAGGAGGTCAATGAAATACATAATAACAGAATTAAAAATATTTGGTAATTTTTCATCACTCTATTTTTTTAAGTTCAATTAAATTTGCAATGCATTAAAGTGCTTCCCAGTTTGCCACACCATTTACACTCTTTAGAACATACGTTCCTACAGGTGGTGGTTGAGGAATTAATTCAGTAGCAAAACCAAATGATCCATCAGATTTAGCCACCACTCTTTTCGTATATGAAGAATCGTTATCTGCATTTGGCATTTGTGAAGGAGTGACACTTAATTTTCCATTGATATTGAGCCATCTTTCAGAAAAATCCCCCGAAATCAACGCGAATTTGTAATCAGTATAATTATTTGTGATACTATCCCAGAAGTTGGTTGAACTTGTTGTAACGGGGGTTGAATGTATAGCTAATTTATTGCTGACGCTTCTATTTCCAGAAGCTGGACTACCTGCTCCAACACCAATAAATACATTGTTTGAACCTGTTCGGTTTCCTGTACCTGACAAATATCCTATCGATATATTATCATTTCCGGAAGTGATGTATGACATTGCTCCTGCTCCGATTCCAATATTTCTGTTTCCTGAAATTATTCCGTTTGCAATTCCATTTAGTGCTGATACACCTGCTCCATAGTTTAACTTACCGGTTATTTCTCCCTGAGACATTGCGTAAAAACTAGCAGAATTTCCTTTTCCTGAAGTGATCTTCGAATCTGTTGCAACGATGGAATTATACTCGCCTGTAATTTGACTTCGGGAATTTCCAAGTGTATAATTTTCCTTACTATCAAAATCAAGATGGAGATTACTTTTGACAACGAGTTCGACAGTTGAGGAGTTTCCTCTGAGAGCAACGTTATTTAGAGGGTCTTCCTGAATAAAAGGTATCCACGCACTACCATCAAAATAATATAAACCTGATTTTGTAATATGAATGACTTGGCCAACTAAATTTGTAGCAGGTAATGTGACAAAGACTATTGTTCCCTTTTTCGCAGTTGAATAAGTTTTTGTTGCCAGTTGCTCTCCCGTGATACGTGGTGGAATAATTCCATCATAATGATTAGTATCATTGGGTTTGCCTACAACTTCTAATGTTGCTTCTGGTGTTTGGGTATTGATTCCGACTTGAGCGTGAACCGCTATACCAAAAAAGGACAAAAAAAGATAAATAAGTGTTTTCATTTTATTATTGTTTTTATTTAAATTCATTTGGTTATAGAATCGCTTTCTTTCATCACTTGTATCAGAATTTCAATTTTGAAAATTCTATTTTAGATATGGCTTCCTCCAGTTAGAATAACTTTGCACTTCTCCATATGTATAAAATGAGGGTGACATTGAACTTAAAGTGCTTTGCGGAATTTGAAAACCATAATTTTCAAGCAAGGCTGGAAAATATTGTGTTGAATTTTCTCGATGCAGTAGGGCGATTTGATACGGAACAAACCCTAAATCACTGCATATATCTCCAATGTTTATGAAAGTATTTCCTGTGATTGGTTCACTATCTAATCTGTATAACTGAAAACGGATATTGACAATACCATTAATTTTTTTAAAAGATATATTTCCATTTAATCCTCCAAAATTTTTTGTTCCTACAGAGTAAGATTTCGATGAAGTCAAATATGCGTTTGTATTACCCCACTGATTTCTCGGAGTTGACCAAGTTGATGTTGCAGTAAGACCTGCAGTACTGGTTGGGTCGAATGTCAGTAAAATGAAATATTCGATTGGATCTTTATCTTGTAAAAGTAGCTGCCAAAAACTTCCATCAAAACAGTATAATCCTGTTTCAACAACAGACTTAACCTGACCGACTAAATTGGTCGCAGGAGATGTCACAAAAACGATAGCACCCTTTTTACCTGAAGTATATACCTTAGCAGATAACTGGTCGCCTGTAATACGAGGAGGAATTACGCCATCATAATGATTAGAATCACTTGGTTTTCCTACAACATCCAAAGTAGCTTCTGGTAATTTGGTATTGATTCCGACTTGCCCTCGCATAGTTATCACAGTAAATAGCAGAAAAAAATAAAAAGGTATTCTCATTTCGTTTTTTGGTTAACATTTCTTCTGCAAAGTTGGGACATCAAAACCTTGAAAACAATAGTGTTAATGGGAGCTGGGCTAAATAAGATGAATTTGGATGATTCTGGAATCTCTGGAGATTAAAAAAGAATAATCTGGATTAATCTGGAATCTTAAACCTAATTTCACAGAAAACAAAAAAACAAGTTCCGCAGTTTTTTACCCTTTTTGAAGAAAAGGCAAGAGAGTCTTTGTGTATCAAACTTGAAAAGTTTGTATATACAAAGACACATCTTGCTATCAGAACGCACGAGTTTTTTAGAGAAACAAAAAAACAATATAAATATTTGATTATAAATATTTTAAAAGACATTATTATGCAATCAAAAAAAATAATAAAATGAAGATATCTTATTACACACTTTTTTGTTCAGGTTTGGAGTGAAACTGTAAACTTTCTACTGAGGTCTTAACAAAACCTGTAAATTACTTTTACAGGATTGCGGTTCATATTTATGATTTTATTGCAGGTAAAATGCTAGGTTATAAGATTTTTTTGGCTGCAAATATTTTATGCAGGTTAAGGTAACAATGCCATATTAGAAGTTTTTAGTTGTGTACTAGTTAAACTCCGCTACAATACTCACTGTCAATTTGACACATTCCAAATTGGTACATTGCTTGTGATAATCTACTAATATTTAAACTATGCCATTAATTACTACAGCAGCCATTGCTGCATTGTACCCATTTTTAATTGAATTAGCTAAGAAAAGTGCTGAGAAAGTTGTTGATACATCAAGTGAAAAACTAACCGAAGGAAGCATTGATTGGTTAAAGTCTTTATTTTTCAAAAATAATGAACCAAAAAATGCACTTAAAGAATTAATTGATGCTCCTGAAGACAAAGAAAGACAAAATGTCATTAAAGCAATAATTGAGAATTCTATTGAAGATAATCCTGAAAATGACAAATTTCTAAAGGAAATTCTTAACAAAGTTCCAAAAACAGAAACTTCTATATACAAAAGTAAAAACGTAAATACTGGTGACGTAAATACCCAAGGTGGTAATTTTAGGATAGGCGACGATTATGGAGTATAAAAATGTAAACACTGGAAATATTGATGCTGAAAGCGTTGAGATTGGAGATAAAATTTATAATAATATTACTCAATTTATAGATGGATTAGGTCTTTTACTTACAGAGTATAAGCAACAGCTTGATGAAATCAACCACCTGATTCTGGCTTTCAAACCCAAAACAGCTCTTGTTTTACTTCAAGCTCTTGAAAAAAGAATAAATGACAGCCAGACTACAGTAGATAATAAAACAAAAAGCAAGTTATTATTCTTAAAAGCTCTTTGTAAAAGAGAATTGTCTGAGTTTACAAGTCAAGAATCTGCAAAAGATTTCATTCACGCTTATAATCTCAATAAAGAGGATGAAGTTTTAAAAACCAAAGCCTGCATAGAATATCTTCATATTCCAGATTCTCAAAAAGCTGTAATATTAGCAGACGAATTATTAAGTATTGATGAGTATAATCTTACAGCTTGGATAGTAAAGACAATAACGTCCAGTAATATCAAACAATTTTTAAAAACTGTTCCTAATGTAATAATCAACGATTACGGTTTTCGTCACAGTATAATTTATCACATTATAAGAGTCGAGAAACTTAATTATCTAGAAGATTTGAGACAATATAATCTTAAGCTAACTTTTGATTTCGAGAAGTACAAAGAAATTAATTTTCAGAACAAGGACTCATTTTTAGTTGCTATAGATCTTTTTGTAAATAGAACTTTCAATGACCATCCTATTCGATACATCAACGGAAAACATTTTTCTATTGAACGTTTTCCAGAATTGAATAGTGGTTTGAGCCTCATCGAGAAATATGTAGTTGGTCTAGAAAACTCAGAAATCGCAGATTCCACCAAAAATCAAAAATTTTATCTCCATTTTTTAAAATACTTAATATCCAATAGCCCTGAAGATATACAGATATTAGAAAGTTTATACAATGAAATAGAAAAACCTAAATGGTTTTTCACTAATGCAATATGCCAGATTTATAATCACCAAGAGCATTACCAAAAGGCATTGGATTCTTTAAATCTATATGAAAAATCAGGAGAAGAACTACATTCTGAATTTTACCTTTTCAAATCAATCGTTCTTTATCTTCTTGAAAAGAATGATGATATTGATGAATTGTATAAAAATTATTTGGAATCGACAGATATTCTTGATGAACGACATTTGTTCAACATTATCAGTGCATTTTTCAATGTTCAAAGGCAAATCGGAAATAAGCACAAATATGTTGAATATCTAGATTTAGCCCTGCAAAAAAACTTTTATCCAAACGAGATTAAGACTTTATTAAAAACAATTGTAGATTTAAGATATATTGAGAAATATGATGAAAAAGAAGTTTATAAATCCCTGAATAGCATAAAAGATAGTGTGGAGTTAAATATTAACTGTAAAAATCTTATTGCTGAGGATTTAGATTTTATAGGGAAAACCAACGAAGCAATACAATATCTGGATTCATATTTAGACAAATCAAAAGTTTCTGGCACCCTACGACTTTACATATTATTACTTGATAAACAACTCTCTGATAAAAATGATTCAGAACAGTTTCGTTACAAAGAATTACTAACTCTTTTAGAGTTTTGGAGGTTAAACAGCAGTTTTGTAGATGAACACCTTTGTAAAATCGAGTATAATCTTTATCTAACAATTAATGACTTTCCAAAGCTAAAAACAATCAGTGAATTTCTATATATTAAATTTCCAAGTAACGAACGATATTTGTATTCTTATTTAGTTTCGCTTGAGAGATCTAGTGATTTTGATAAAATCAAAGATATTTCTGACAGTATGTCTGAGATCTTTAATGATGAAGAGGTAGGAGTTTTTATTTCTGGAATCTTGGGAAGAAATGACATTAATCCAAAAAAGGGATTCGATATACTTTACAACCTGGCAAAAAATCCTAGTAATACAATGGCCAGAAAAAACTATATGGTGGGATCTACTCTATATGATTCATTTTTTGAAAGATATGACGAGATTTGTTTTGGATACTATGTGGTGTATACAATTGGTGATCAAAAATTTCGCGAACAGATTTCTCCAGGTAATGAATTTCATAAGAATTTAATTGGGAAAAAAATTGGAGATCAAGTGTCTATACCTTCCCCAATGACCAATAGAATTAATTCTGTAGTGATTATTGAGATATTCAATGATGCTGTAAACTTATTCCGAGAAATCAATGAAGAGGCACATAATCCGCTAAACAATCTGGGATTTGAATCTTTTCAGACACCTACAAATCCTAAGGATTTTGAGAAAATGCTTATTGAGCAATTTGGCATTAGTGGTTCCCAAGAAAATGAACGAATTAGAGAATCACTAAACAATTATTACAGCTGGAAAATTGGATATACGGAAGTTGTAAGAGCTGTATTCAAAGATAATTTTATAGATGCCTATCTACATCTAACAACTGACTCTGGTAGTAAGTTCACTACACTTCCCAATAGATTAGTCAGGTCAATCACAGATAGTCCTGACATTCTATTCGCATTGGATTTTAGTTCTTTGATGCTTTTTTATTTCTTGGAAAAAGAACTTGATTTCAAATTCATTCATAAGTTTAAAATATCTTATTACATAAAGGAACATATTGAAAATAAAATTTTAGAATTAAAAGGTTCTCACAAAACGTTTATGTATGTTCAGATAACTATGGATGGTGTCAGACCAAGCCCAGTTCCTGAAGATTACAATGAAAAAAGAACTACCTTTTTTCAATCGATTTTAGATTGGGTAAATGAAAATTGTGAAATCGATTATGTTGAAGAAAAGCTAAATGTTCTTCCTAAATTAAAACAAAATGAATCTGATTTCACAGGTAATTTTTCAAATTTAATGGTAGACAATATGTATTTTTCATCTAATGATAAGTACAGATTGATAAGCAGTGACAGTTCTTTAATAAGAATAAAATCTGAACAAAACCTATATTATAATTATATAAATCCAGAAAAATATTTGCTCAGTTATTATCCCGAAAAATGTAACAGTGAGTTTTACAGATTTCTTCTGAAGTCAAAATATTTGGGAATAGGAATAGGACTTGACACCTTAAAAAACGAATTCTATGACTTTATAGCAGGTAGAGAGAACTATTACCCTTTAGTATTAGAGAATCTACAGTTTACAATACACGGTGATGAATCAGTCATTAATACTTGTATTAAATTTCTAAAGCATCTATATTTAATCAATTCATTATCTATGAATGATAAAAACAGATATGCTTCTGAGATATTTAGAAATACATTCTACGGTATTCCATCAAATTTAATTCTTAAATATAAGTCCCAGCTCGCAACCGAGTTTAAGTTGTTAGGAACCAGTTATGATGAAATATTAAAAGAATTTGATTTAGCGGTCAAATTATATTACAATAAATCTTAGAAATTCTTTCAAAAAGATTGCAACCTTTTTTCGAAAGCATCTAAAGTCTTTGCACGGAAATGTTTTTGAAATGGGGTTGCTTCAGACGTCTCAAAAATGCGTTTCCGACCACAGGGAGCAATTGCATTTTTGACAACTTTTTACAAAAAAAAGAGCCAATTGGAATTTATCCCAATTGGCTTTATTATAACTAATTACATTTTAGTCTGCAATAATCGTTGAAGATTTTTAGATTTTCTGAAATTAATCAACTTTTTAAACTCCGGAGTTTTTGAAAATTTTTGAAGTGCCGCAATAGTATCTATGTCTTTGTCGGAAATACTTGAGATTTTAATGCAGACAGTTCCTATATCTCCAAAACAATTTCCTAAACCAAAAAGAAGAGAATAGTAAGTTTCTTTGGAAATAGGACGTTTAAAATGTGGTAAATTAGTTATACCTTCCTCATCTTCATTCATAAATCGTAAGTCCTCATTAAACATCTCTTGCGAAAAGAATAGACCATAATCTATCCCATTGTAAGTTTCATACTTTAGATTATATTGTTCTTTGAGAAGTTCATTTACCTCTATCGCTTTTTCTGGTTTTTTCAAATATATTATCGAGTAAGTTCCCATTTTAAATATTTTTAATTTAAAAAAATACGATTGCCTGTACATCGTGAGGTTCTTTTTGATTAATGTTCACTGGTAGGAGTAAAACATTATCTTCTTTCCAGATTGTAAACTCATTAAAGAAGAAATCAGAAAACTCAATATCTTGTGTAGCCAGAACATTATCATTTCCGTCAGTCGCAGAAAGGTTGAATCTATTCGCTTCAATTCTTTCGATTTTCCAGACTTGGAATTCTTCTTTTTGAAATTTTTCTGAATATTGGTAGGATGCAATGCAGTCAAGAAACCAAAAGCAAGATTCTTCCCGAGCTATAGTTATGACACCATCTGTTAATAACAATTTTCCTATGTAGGAGTAATAAGATTCTGTTCCCATAAAACTGTCATAAAAATCATTGGCTGAAATGTTTGGATTTTTCATAATTGAAATTTTAAAAATGTTTGTATTTTGTTTTATTTTTCGGAAAAGTCACAGATTGCTGTGTTTTAATTTTTTCTGATTATGGAGTTGTTTTTCATTGCTTTTTGACGATAGAAATCCAGTTTCAGCCAAAACCGGAATGGAAAAATGAAATGAAGGCTTCGAAATCTTTTTGCCCGAAGGATTTTAGGAGTGTCTGGAAAAATTATTGAAGCGATGTGGAAAGAATTTTTTAGAAACCCAAAAAGATTTTTTGAGCAGAAAAGGATTTATACTTTTGCAAACTGAAAACAACCTATGTAGTCAGAAAAAAAGCATAAGAATTAGAACCCTTTTTCGATTGTAAAACAAGAAATAAAAATCAATAATTGTATATTTGAATATCCAACAAACACATTATTAAAGAGGGTTTATGAAAAAACTAATTATATTATCACTACTTTTAATCGGAATATCAGGATTTAGCCAAACGAACTGTGAAGCTCTAAAAAAAGAAAACGAAGCTTTGCAATCAACCAATAAAGTTTTGACTTCTGAAAACGATTATCTAAAAAAAGTGCTTGAAATCAATAAGCCAATTCTTGAAACAGAAACAGAAAATTCTTCTTATAGAATCACAAAAGTTACAGGTAATAAAGCTGGGAAAAACATTGAAATAAGTTTCCTTATTATGTCCAAGGATGAGAATAAAAAAATGACAATCGAAGATATTAGTATTGTGGATATCGAAGGTAATGAACACAAAATTGACTTGTATAAATCCAGCAAACCATTTCCTGAATTGGCCAAAAATGTTCCTTTCAGACTAAATTTTTCATTTAAAGATATACAAGGTGAGCCATTGTTTATCAAAATATTTAAATTCAAAACGACCTCACAGCCTGAAAGAAATACATTTGAGAAAACGAAATCAAACTTAGAATTTAAAGATTTAAAAGTTGTTTGGAACTAAGATGACTGAACAAGATTTTTTGAATCTACTTGATTTTAATAATTCAAAAAAATAAAATACTCCGCATCCTTTTTTCAAAAATATCTAAAGCCAAAACAAGGCAATTTTTTTGAAATAGGGTTGCTCCTTATTTTGCAAAAATGCGTTTCCGACCTCAGGAAGGAATTGCATTTTTGCCGCCCGACTTTCATCGGACAGCAAAATCTACAATTTAATCGCTTGAGAATGGAAGTTCTTTAGATTAAGAAAAAAACCTCTGTTCTCAGTTAATCCATCACAGAACAAATTCCACAAAAGCGAACATCCCATTTGAGCCAAAGTTGAATTGATAAACAAATCTTGTCTTGCTAAAGCTTCTGCCAGACTGCAACTTGGCGTATCGTCCTCAGTCTCGGATTGTTTTAGAAGTTCTCCGAATTCCTCAGTAATAAATGGAAGATTACTTCTTGTTTCATATTTATCGGATTTTGGTTGTGCTAAGCTTCCAACAGTAGATAACAAGACTTGCCCCGTATGTTTACCATTCCCAAAATCAATCCAATATTTAGGTTGATTGCTGAAACTTTTATAATCATCTCTCTCTTTTAAAATTTCTGCAACACCAAACCTTGCCTGTACATTATCTACGCAGGTCATTGTAATCGTTGCTTTAGCATCTTCTGAAAATCTGCCGAAGCTATCTTTTTCAAACTTTTGTGTTTCGGCTTTCCAATTGGTTCCTGCCCATCGATTGATGCGGTTGATTAACGCAACGGATTTATACAATCCTCTTTCACATTCTGCAAACCGTTGTCTGCCTATATTGGCATTTGTGACAATATCATCATCCCAAAGACGAACCTGTAATCCTGCGTGTCCTAATTCAATAAGACTGTGGTTCATTTCCATTAAAGCTGTTAAAACTTTAGAACCTGTCCCTCCTCCTCCAATTAGGTTTAATGAAATTGGGTTGGTCGGACTAAGCAAAGAATTGTCTGCAAAATGAACCATTATTTTTGTTGCAATCATCGTAATAAATTTTTGAGGGTTTTATTGTTTTTCTTTAACATTTTGACAGGAAAAGCTTCATTTGATTCAAGCAATTTTTTCCAAAGGTTGACTAAGTTCCCATCAATAGGATTATGATTACCTACCAAATGGCTGAAATAAGAATTGAAAAAGTAGTTCTCCCATTGTTCTATAAATTCTTCGACCGAAGCTGAGTTTTTAATTTTTATATCTACAGTTCCCATACAAACATCACCGTCATTATAGACGTTGAAAAATGGAGCATAATGCAATGGTGTTTTTTCTGTTGGTCTTTTATCGTTTGATAATGCAAAAACAGAAAGAGTTTCTGTATCCGCAATCCATAGCATTGCAGGAACTTTTGCTTTTCCGCTGGGTATTTCCAGATTTTTCACAAAATACATTTGTCGTTCTTGTGCTTTGGTGTACCAAATCACTGAACCTTTTTGGCTTGGGTTAATATGCAAAATGTTATTGGCTAAGATTCCTTTAGATTTTAAAAAGGCTTTCTCGATTTCTTCATCAATGACTAATGATTTTGCTAACGCTTTTGCTTCATTAACAGTTAACGGATGTGCATTGACTGGATTTCCATTTCTGTCCATATCAAAATGTTCAACGTACATTTCATTTTTATCTAAAGATTCGTAAAAAACCAATGCAGATTTTGGTTCGTACAGTATTCCGAAATATTTGTTGGTGTCAATTACATTATTCATTCTAATTTTTTACAGGTTAATACTTGATGTAATTTTTCCATTAAAGCGAATAAACGATATTCAAAATCAAAATCCGCTTTTGGAATTTCTGTTCCATTAATAGGTAAGTAAATAGTTGGCTCTTCAATGCTTCCGTATTCATTGAACTCCGCATTAATGCTATCTTCAATATTATTGTACAAACAGCCTTTGGTGTTAGCTACAAATGAAATGTACATATCCATTGATATAGCTTTATTGGAATAATCGTCATCGTGCGGGTTTTCTTCAGATGATGGTTTATTTCTGAAAATTGTTGTATTTGGATATTCTGAATAAAGAGCAAAAGCTTCGGAAGCAACTTTGTGGCAAATGATGTCAAATTCATTTTGGATTTTAAAACACTTCAAACGCTGTTCAAAAAAATCCAAATTTTTAATATTAAAAATTTTTCGTTCTATTTTGTCTCCTATATTCTTTGACATTTCAAACTCTCTGCAATAATGATGTGAATCCTCTCCTGCTTCATCCTCCTCCATCCATCCTTCGTGCATTTCGTATATCCAATACAGATAACTAGCTTGTTGTCTATAATATGGAACGTTGGCAATATGATAAAGGTAACTAAAAACCGAAAGTAAAAGTTGAGCATTCTTTTTACACATTTTGTCGTGAAGCATTTTAAAAAGTGGTACAACGGGAATAAAATAAAGTGATGTATTAGTGCAGAACTGTTCTTCTTTTGCAAAATGAAACTTTTTGTTAGTTCGTATGAGTTTGAATTGATTCCAATCCGCATTAGCCTGTTTCATTTTCGTTTTTATATCCCACATTGCCAAAGCCAAATTATATGGAAAACCAAAGTCTTTTGTTTGCATTGGCTCTACTCCATACTGTTTGGAAAATTTAGAAAGGGACTTATAAAAGTCCCTTTCTGTGTTAAGTATTTTCTTGCTACCTTGAAAATGTGAAACTTCTTCTTGTTTTGGTAGAAACTTACATTTCAGAAAACCATTGGAAGCATTGCTATTGGTACAGACTTCTGTTTGTCTTTCCGAATTTCGTTCAAGGTCTTTGGTTTTTGAAGCCAATGAGCGAACCTGCCCAATTGTTGATGTAACTCTTCTTGTTGTCTTTCTTCCGGTAACTTGATTTTTCCCGATATGATTTTTTGTTGCATTCATTTTTATTTTGTTGTTGGTTGCTGAAAAATGAGGA
The DNA here is from genome assembly GCF_900636535.1 of Chryseobacterium gleum. Classification (NCBI taxonomy): domain Bacteria; kingdom Pseudomonadati; phylum Bacteroidota; class Flavobacteriia; order Flavobacteriales; family Weeksellaceae; genus Chryseobacterium; species Chryseobacterium gleum. The sequence continues at coordinate 5,044,671 of NZ_LR134289.1, read as the reverse complement.
CTGGATTTAAAGTTATTTGCTCTTAACAAGTCGCAATATTTATCTATCCCTTAGTCCCCATTACACTTTCAAATTTGTACTGTATAGTATCATCTTTAATCTGCGGTGCTGAAACTTTTGCAGTGGTTAATATTGGGTAAGTATTAGCGTAAAAATTCATCACAGCTTCTACACTCCATTTAGGTTCGGGGTCTGTAAGTTTTATTTCGTGTCCATTGTGTTTCAAAACAAAAACTCGTTCTAATAGTGTTGCAAGTAACATTTTTAAGATTTTTAAGGTTAGGTAGTTTCAGTTGGTACATTGTTGTCATTGCTTTCAGTAAAAAGATTGGGGGCAAGAAATTTGGAGTACTCGTCTTGTTTACCGCGGATAACTTCGGCGAAGTCGGGATAATCTGATGCTTTTGGAAGTGCTGTCCAAGCATCTTTATATTTTCCCTCTTTTTCAAGTTCTTCGGCTTTTTGCAATGCTTCTTTATACTTTTTTTCTTTGGTATCTTTTTCCTTTTTTTCCTTGTCCGTCTTTTCCTTTTCCATTGCCGATTTCTTTTTAACTTCTTCAAGTTGCTTCATAAAAGCTTCCATATCCACCATCAATCCAGAAGCGGTTTGCAATGGTGTCGTTATTTGTTCAAAAAAACCGTTATCGAGTTCCTCTGCTGTACCACGAAGATTGAGAGGTGGAATCAATTTCCTTGCTTCGTCTCCACACTGCTCATTACTGAGCAGTATGGAAAGAACAAAGCAATTTTCAGTCGTTGGACGAAGTGTGATTTGCAAATCTCCTGTTAAGTCCATTTTTGCTATATGTCTGAAAAAATTGGTCTGCATAATTCTTATGATGTGAAATTTTGAATCTATAAATTATTTTGTGAATTCCTCCAATGAAAATTCTTCTGTAAAAAATTCTTCGCTTGTGTGTTTTCCGAATGCGTTGTAGATGGCATTTCCGCTCTTAAAAACTTGCATTTGACGGTTGTGCAAATCGTGTTCGGGTTGTAAAAGTTGTTTCAAATCATCTTTTTCCAATTCGACGAAAAATTGATTTTTTTCTGAAAGCCATTCTTCAATTTGAGGGTAGTTTTCTTTAGAGAATTTGAAAAACTCAACTTTGACATCTTCATAGTTGAGCCATTTCAAATCAGAATCATTTTTCACAATTTTCACAACTTCCAATCTTTTCTTTTGGATTTTTTTCCATTCTTCGGTGATATGTATAATTGCAAAATCACAGTCGTCCCATTCGCTCTTTGCTTTTATTAAAAAATATTCGGTTGGTTTGATTGATTTTTTCATTTTCTAATTTTTCTTGTTAATTGGTTTCGTAGATATAAGTTCCACTTACTTTAAGAGGTTCTGCCCCTTGTGTTAATCGGATTTCTGATTTAAAGATCTTGGAAATCTTTCTTGCATATCGTACTGCTGTAGTTCTGTCACATTCGGTGAGATAATAAACTTCTATGTCTTCCCATCCTCGTTTGTCTTTTTTCTGCTTTATCTGAAAATTAAATTGTGCTTCCATAAATTTCACTAATTAGAATGGTAGATCGTCGTCTGTATCTTCCGCAAATGTTTTTTTGTCTTGCGCTTTTTCTGTCACAAAGTTTTGTACATCTTCTCGTTTTCCTCCTCCGTGAAACTTTATATTTGAAGTATGGAAGTTTAATCCAGACCTTATCTCTCCATCCTTACCTATCCACGCATTTGAACTCGTTCTGCCTGATAGTTCAACCAAAGTTCCCTTAGTTAAAGATTTTGCGACATTAGGACTTTGCCAATATGCGCAATTATAATAAGTGGTCTGCTCCACCTTTTCTCCTTGTCTATTTTTGTAGCTGTCATTGATGGCTATTGAAAAATTCACAACTTGCTTGTCGTTTTTTAAGATGTTGATTTCTGCGTTTTTGGTAACTCTACCGATAATTGTGTTCATAATGTTTCGATTTATTTTGTTAATGATTTCGTTGATAATTATTTATTTTATTAATGATTAAAATCTTGAGTGATTTGATTTGGTATCGAGGACACTCGGCTCTCTTTTTTATATTTAAGTTTTGAAAAACAGTATATTTTGTTGTTTTTCTATTTGTTTTTTCGTTGATGTCAAAGAGCGTCTTGAGTTGAATTGATTAGTATAACTGAGGTTCCGGCTTTTTCTTTGCCTATGATTATAGGAAAGCATCAGGCACACAAAACCCGATTCACTTCCCGTAATGGATTACAGTGGTGAATCGGGCTTGAAATCTTTTTGTCCGAAGGATTTAGGAGTGTCTGGAAAAATTATTGGAATGAAGTGGAAAGAATTTTTGTAGAAACCCAAAAAGATTTTTTTGAGTGAATGATGCTATCCTACATTTGCAATAGTAAAAAGCACAAACCACAGTTATGAATTGGTTCAATGAAGTTTTTGTCAACGAAAAACAAAGGAAAATCCATTAGAAAAAAATCGTTTTTCACATTCTGACTTTTGTAAAATGAAATTCAAATAGTTTGATGATTTATCATTCTATAAAAAATTTGCAAATAGGCTTAAAAGTGCTTATAAAAAGGAATAAAAATTTATATTTGCGGTCTTATTAAATATATAAACATACATTATGAAAGAACTTATCGAAAAAATCAACGCAGAATTTGAGGCGTTCACTACAGAAGCAAACCAACAAGTTGAAAAAGGAAACAAAGCAGCTGGAACTAGAGCAAGAAAATCTGCTTTGGAACTAAGTAAATTATTTAAAGACTTTAGAAAAATCTCTGTTGAAGAATCTAAGAAATAATAATTGATAAAAAATAAATCCCAGCTTTTCAGTTGGGATTTGTTTTTGAATACCAAAATAAAAATCTATGCTCAAAAATAAATCCCAACATCTATTTGTTATTACCGGCGGACCTGGAGCTGGAAAGACAACTTTACTAAATGCACTTGAAATTAAGGGAAAACGTGTCATTCCTGAAGATGCCCGCCAAATTATTAAACAACAGATGCAGATTAATGGTGAAGGACTGCCGTGGAAGAATAAAATTTTATATGCGGAGTTGATGTTTGAGGCTTCTTTAAAAACTTATCAAAAAGTAACAAGCGAAGTTTTGGATAAAACAGTTTTCTTTGATAGAGGAATTTTGGGTGCAATCTGTTATATGGAAATGGAGAATATTCCTGTATCCGATGAGATAGTGGCTGTTGTACGCTCAAATCCATATAATCAAAAAGTATTTATCCTGCCACCTTGGTTAGACATCTACGAAACAGATAATGAAAGAAAACAAACTTGGAAAGAGGCAGTATATACTTTTGATTTAATGAAACAGACTTATACAAAATTTGGTTATAAAGTTATTGAAGTTCCTAAGGAAAATATCGACAAAAGATGCGAATTCATTTTCAGTAATATTTGAAATAATTTTATTTCTCCATCATTTTTTCTCGTAATATTTAAATAAAAAACACCCTCTAAATGTTGCAGTACCACTCGTTCAAATCATTATACGACTCATAAATCACGGAACAGTCTTCTACATTTTTGTATCGTTTTTCAATTTTAGACTTGACAGATTTTCCATTGGAGTCATTATCTAAAAACAGTGAGATTTTATTATACTTCTTCAATTCGTTTTCAACTTTAAAAAGCATTGATGTAGAATTGAGAATCAGATAATCTGAGCTTTGTTCTTTTTCCATATTTCTGTAAGTAAGGTAATCGAAAAAGCCTTCAAAGATTGCAATTTCATCAAAGTTATTATTTTGAGTTTTTATTAATGTAACATCTTTCTTACTCAAACAGATTTTAGAATATTTGTTTCGTATTTCGAAACCACCAGAGTCATTTAAAAAGCCTATTCCAAAATACTTTTTTCCATTCATTTTGTAATGAATCTCTCTGACCAAATCCTTTTGCTCATAAACTCTTCGTGATGTTAAATACTGAACTAATGCAAAGTGCCTAATTTCACTCGTTTTTAAGATTTCGTATTCCAATTCTTGATTAGAATCAACTTTCTGAATATCATTCTGGACAGAAAAGCCAAACCTTGCCAAGTATTTCAAAGCATCAGAAACAGAACATTGATTAATTTGCTGCACAATTGAAATCACATCATAGCTTTTGCCAGTCCCGAAATCAAATGCTCTATTTTTCACAAAATCAACAGATAAACTGGGTGTCCTCTCCTCTCTGTCAATTGCAAAGTAAAAAGCCGTTCTTCGGTTTTCTTTGGACGGAAATAAGTTGAACGATTCCAGAACAGTTCTGATTCCTATTTTTTGTTTAATTTCTTCGCAATTCATTTTTTTTCTTTTTAAAGCAAATTTTTCATCTTCATTTTCCTTTTAGATAAAAAAAAACTTTTATCTACTTTTAATATACTTTTAGTAAATCGCCATATCGTATTACCACAAAGGATTTCCATTATTTTTCGAATGAGTGCAATTCCGAATTTAAAATAAGTGCAATTCCGAAACTGAAATGAGCACAAATCCGAAAAAAACCAGATTTTGGAATGAGTGCAATTCCGAAATGCCTTTTTTAATTGTTTATAGATTCTCTCAATTATTCGCGATTTTAATGATAACCAATAATTTTAACTCTATTAGAAAAAATGAAATGAGCGCAATTCCGAAAACAATGACTGAAGCTATCATTTTTTAAGATTTCTTTAACTCCAGCTACCGCAATTCCGAAATCCGAATGAGCGCAATTCCGAATTCACAATATTATCGGGTAACCATTTGGAATTAATTTTCCGGTTCTACTCTCCTGATATATTTGTATAACCAGCTTCTGAATTTCTTGTAAAAAAGCTATCCCTTGAAATATGACAGACTGTATTTTTTTCAATCTGCAGATTTTGATGAATCTTTTAAAAGCTTTTTCTATCAATATTCGGGTCTGGGGAATATTTCTGTATTGATGAAAGAATTGTTTCATTTCATTTTCCTGTAAGCCAAATCTTTTCCGGAAATAGCTTAACCTTTTAGTGATTTCAGGTGTTTTTTGTAAGTCTTCGGACATCAAAACATCTGAAGTAATTTTAGCTTTGTAAGGAAATATAAAGATAGAATCCCCTTTGTATTGGTAGTTGAAAGATAAACTATTGTGTATATCCAAGCTAATTCTTGCAAGCTTTAGAAACTTAAAACAGAAATCATTGGCTGTTTTATAGTTAAGTCCAAATTTTTTGTTCAAAGTCGATAACTTTAGAACTGTTCCACTTTCAGGTATTTTTGAAAGCCAGATGGCGAAAATAATATGTTTGTTGTTTCTTACGTTGTAGACCAAATTATATAAAATGTAGTTGTATTCAGGAATGACCAACAGTTTCTTAAGCCAATAACTGCTGACTAAAAATGTAGTATAACCACGTTTGTCATAACTGGGTGTAGAAATCAATCCACCGAAAGTTTTAATTTCTTTTCCTTTTGAGTTCAAAGATTTATACCAACCCATTTTGAATCGTGCAAGAAACTCATATGCATCAACGACTTGTTGTGTTGAACCACTTGGTGAAATTTTACTGTTTCTGATTCTAATGGACGCAAAAATATTGTTGTCCGTCTCAAACTCTTCATCAAAAAGCGATAATTGTTTAGGTCGGTCTTGCGGACGAAATTGTTCATTACTGATTATAGAAATAATATTGAAAATAACACGCAAAGCATTAATTGGAATATCTGCAGCCTCGTTGTCATCGAAAATAAAGTCATCTACAAAACGATTTCCTATTCTTATTCTTTCCTGACTGAATTCATTCTTAACTTCAAATTTGTTACGGATTAATCGAAAATCCTTATCTGGATTAGCCATTCTATTGTTTAAGATATTGTAAGATTTAATCTAATTATATTTCAAATTGCTTGGAAGGACTAAATCAATTTAATTTTTTCACTTTTAAGCGTTTTCGAGCCATCAGCTAAGCTGTAATATTTAAAAATATTAACTCCTTCTGCTTTAAAAACTCTTTTGTCAGCCTTACCCAAATTGAGAATTCGTACTTTTTGGATGCCTTTATATTCTGCAAGCATACCATTAATAATAACCTTTTGTCCAAGTTTTAAATCGGATATTGTAATTTCTTTTTTACCCATTACTTTTTGAAATTTGATTTAATGATTTTTAATTCTGAGTTAGGGGCGCTTTATATTTGGAATATCTTTTAATGAAATTGGATTATCTTCACTTGAATTATTCATATAGGGCAGTGTACTTTTTAGTGTTGCTTTCCAATTACTGATTGGACGATTAAATGCATTTTTCCATCCTTTATCAACCCAGATTTTATATTTTTTTTCAATGGAAAAATCCATTGGCGAATCATAGCTTTGCAACGTCTTTGCATAACTGATAAATTCTTCCCAAGAAGGGATGATGGTACTTTCATTGGCTAAGTTGTCAATGATTTGAGGGATTTCTAGAATTGCTCTTTTTTGTAAGTTTTCCGTATCAGAATCTTTTTTTATACCTTCTTTTTCCGGTTTAATCTCAAAAGAATAATCTAAAAGTAAACGATAGTAGCAAGGAAGCCCATTGCTGGTCTGAAATTGTATTAGTCCTCTATTTTTGAGCTTATCTTTTGACGCTTTTATGGTAACTCTCGTCAGACCCAACTCTCTTGCTAATTCCACATCAGAGATTTTAAAATCATAGCGGTCTTTTTCATAACCAATTTTAAGCAAGTACAAATACAAAGCAATCTCAGTAGGACTTATTTTGACAATCTTATTAAAATCCCAAAATCGTTGTATTAATTCAAGGTAATACATATTACTTCTGGGCGAAAAGCTCCAAAGCTTTCTCAATGTCAATAATGATTATATTACCCTTTTGGATAATGGCTTCATCCAATATTCCAGATGATTTTATTTCAGAAGCTTTTGAAATGGAACATCCCAGAATTTTTGCCAATCCCTTTAATCCATATTCGTATTTTTGTTGAAATATGAAGTCTTTTGAAATTTCTAAAAACTCTCCAACAGTTAATTTCCACATTGGAGTTTTAAGATTTATTTCTTTCATAGGTTCTGGTTTTGATTGCTGTTTTTCATTTTCGAAATCCAATTTCTTGCAGCTGATTTCCAGCATTTCATTGGTTTATCATTTGTCAAACTCCAATCCTTAGATTGATACAATGAATAAAATTGACACGCTTCTTCAGATACTATATCCCGCTCATTGAAATA